>JAFGMA010000400.1 GCA_016927835.1 Candidatus Zhuqueibacterota bacterium
AGGGATTTGAACGAAAAATGATACAGCCCGCATTATTACTCTAAAATTCAATCAGTTGAATCGTTGCACTTCGAACTTGAATTCGCATTACGAAAAATACGACACCTATTTTTAGTGGCAACAGCACGCAGCGTCCCGGCATTTTCGAAATATAACATAGCAAATAAATGCTGCAAAATCAAGAAAAAAATTCAGCTTACACTCTCACACAATGCAGCCTAATTATCAAACGCACTTTGCTTAATGCCCGCTGATGCTATCATTTCAATTATAAAGCTCTCCGCGATCCTTCATTTTAATCGCCCTGATCCGATGGCTATCTGACGGGATAAGCCTTCACCCAATCAGCCACTTTTTTGATGGTCTCCGGCTTGCATAGCGGCGGCATCACTCCGGCGGATGTCAGAACCACGCCACGATGGTGCGGCAGCTCATCCAGATCGCGTTTAATTTGCGCGATAATCTCCGCTGCCGATCGCGTCCATAAGATTGCGTTCGTACCGCCAATCAAGCATTTTTGGGGGCAGGCGGTCCTGCCATCCAACAGAGTCGTATTTCCGAGGGGAGGCGATGTAAATGCTTCGAATGCGCGTGCCGGCAAACCATTGAATACGGGCAGCAGCGCTTTCAGATGACCGCATGTATGGAGAATCATCGGCTTGCCGGCGGCGTGAGTGCACGCTGCATATTGGTGAATCGGCTCGTAACAATAGCGCAGATATTGCTCGGGAGAGATAAGCGTGGTGGAGGTATTTTCAACCATGTACAGCACGTCCGCCGGAGAATTCTCAGCGAGAATTCTGGTTTTTTCGAGCAACACCTTGTGGATCGCTGCGAAAAGCGCTTCGACTGCTGCCGGATGATCCGCCAATAGATAGTGCGCCGTCTCCACACCCGCAAGCATTTCCACAAAATCCATCAATGCAGATTTGCCGATGGCACTCGCAGTCAACGCATCATCGCCAATCCGCGATACTTGTTCTTTTGCCAAAGCGAGTGCTTCGTCATTGAGAGCGATTGAGGCATCCGAGAAAAAGTCCGTCATCAACTCAATTTCTTCGAGTCGCTTGATCGGGAAGACAATTGGATGCCAGGATTGTGACGTTTCATCGAATTTCTTGATCAATTGGGTTTGAGCATTGCGCGTACGAAATGTCGTCGTCTGGATTTTGCCGCTCGTTGAAATCTCAAAAGATGTTTTACTTCGCTTTTCCCTGAGACATGCCGGAAGCCATTGATGCATGTCGCTGCCGATCCATTGATGGAGTGCGTCGAGGGTCATTCTAAGAAACGGCACGCTCTGGGCAATGGGATAGGAAGCATTGAGTTTGGGCCAAAAAGGTAACCTGTCAATCGGCTGCGCATGAATAGCTGCCAACCAGCGTTCTTTAGGGGTCATTTTAATTTCTTGTTATTTGCGAGGGAATCGGTTCAGATCCCGGTTGCCGAATCCAAAAAATGGTTCCCTGTGCCTTTGATTCTTTTCAGAGCAGATAGAGATCGAAAAAGACGATCTTGACAACCGGGAGTTCCACCTGGGCTCTTTTTCTTCATTTATAACATCAAAATGTAGCGATAACCTGAATTAAAGTCAAGTGAAAAGTGCGGTGAAAAAATAACCACAAATGTATAAAAAAAGTAACTTATGGAACTCTTAACATGCTGAGACTTAAAAGTAATGATACACAAATAAACCTGTTAAAAATTTAGAATATAATTGACTGATGAAGTGCTATTATACGGCAATACTAAGTATTTTCATTTTCGCGATCTCTAAAGCTCCTGCGCAACAGATCAATCTTTTGTGCGCTGAAAATGGCGCCAGGATAGTCGAGTATTCTTCCTGTGATTGGGAAGATTTCAAAGCATATTTCGATGCGGATGATGATGAATTGGAGCAGGGGATGTATTGCTCCGAATCGGGAGTCAGCTTTCCGCACTATTTCACACTCGAATTGGCAGTCACCGGGGAAATCTCGTCACTGGAATTCAACACGCTGGTTGAGGAAACTGCTTATCCGGGTGTATCCGCGAAGAAAATTATCATTTATGCCCGCAAGGTGGATGATAATAATTTTTCACCAGTCGATACGTTCAATCTGAGACAAAACAATGCCCACCAATTGTTCGACATCTCACCGTTTTTGGCAAAGCAGGTTAAAATTGAAATTTTATCAAATTTTGGAAATCAGCAGTTTACCGAAATCGCGCGCGTAAAAGGCTATGGCAGCTTCATCGAAGCTATGGGCGAAGACAGTATTTCCGGCGTCTGGAATTCGACGTTTGGTGAAATTGCCTTCACGCAGACCTATCCTTTCGTCTCAGGGTGCTTTGGCAGCGGACAGCTCATTGGTCAATTCACCGGGCGGATTCTCGTCTTCCAGTGGCTCGATGAGACAGACACGGGTTTTTGTTCCCTGATTATAAATGAAAGTGGAGAAATCCTGAATGGTTACTGGGGTGATGCTGAAATGATCGCCGGTGCCTGGTCGGCTGAAAAATTATCAAGAAAGATAGTCAACTGCCCGCATAATCCGCTTATTGCACAGCTTATTGCCGAAGGTCGTTCCGTGCTTTTTCTGCCAAATTTAAAAAACGCATTCCGTTTTGATACTGATGATTTTCGCGGGATACTCAGTGAGTTGTCTCTATTTATGCGGCACCATCCCGGAACCAGGCTGCTCATCGAGGGACACACCGATAATACAGCCGATGCATCCGCGAATAAGGCGCTTTCGGAATTGTGGGCGCTGAAAATACAGGACTTGCTCATCGAATTGGGCGTAAAGGAAACCCGGATCGGGATTCAGGGATATGGTGAATCGCGCCCGCTGGCAAGCAACCGAACGCTTACCGGCAGAATCGCAAACAATCGAATTGAATTCATTATTGAATAGCATCCTGAATTCTCTTGTTTCGTGAACGATTGCCAACCGGACGGATCGCAGTATTGCCGAAGAATCCTTCCTTCGCTGCGGTATTGCTTCGTACGCAACTTTCCTCTTGATTTTGATCCGATTTTCATGTATTTTAAATGCTTACTTTCAACCTAAACACGGAGTCAATTTTTCATCAGCAGGTCAATTCCGATGCATGAAGCGCTTCAAGAAAAATTAGCAACTGCTCCTACAAATCCCGGCATTTATATTTTCAAGGATAATAATAATAAAATCATTTATATTGGCAAAGCGAAAGCATTGCGTCCACGCGTCCGATCTTATTTTCAAAAAAGCCGGGACCAAGGCGCGAAGCTGACTCGCCTGGTAAAGCAAATCGCCGACGTTGAATTCATCATCACCGATTCCGAGATCGAGGCACTAATTCTCGAAGCGAATCTGGTGAAGGAATACGCACCCCGATACAACGTGAATTTGAAGGACGATAAAAGCTTTCCGTACATCCGTCTCACCTATGAATCCTTTCCGCGCATTTTTCCGACACGCAAGCTCATCCGCGACGGCTCAAAATATTTTGGTCCCTACACCGACGTAAAGCACATGCGGGAATTGCTCAAAACGGTGAAGCGTATTTTTCCCATTCGGAGCTGTAATCTTGAATTAACGCAAAAGGCGATCGCTGCCGGCAGCTTCAAGGTCTGCCTGAATTATCACATTAAGCGCTGCCTGGGACCCTGCGAAGGCAAAATCAACCAGGCGGAATATCAGAGAATCGTCGGTGATGTCGTCAATTTTATCAATGGAAAGGATCGGCAGGTAGTGAATGAATTGTCAGAGCGCATGCGACAGTCTTCTGAGGCGATGGCGTTTGAGAAGGCGGCTCGGATACGCGATCAGATAGAATTCATCAAAGCGTTTCAATATAAACAGAAAGTTATTGTACCGGATGAATTGGATCGTGATATCATTGCCGTGGCTACGGAAGATGATGACGCATGCGGTGCTGTTTTCAAGGTGAGGGATGGAAAAATAATCGGCAAACAGCATTTCTACCTGAATGGCGTGGCAGAAGAACCGATGGGAGATATTGTCACGTTTTTTGTGAAACGGTACTATTTAAAAGCCGATTTCGTCCCGTCTGAAATTCATTTGATGTGCGATATCGATGAAAAAACGCAGATTGAAAAATGGCTTGAGCAAAGCCATAATAAAAAAATTAAAATTGTTGTACCGCAGATCGGTGAAAAAGCCAAATTGATGGAAATGTGCCGATTGAACGCCAAACTCCAGCTCGGTGAATTATTGCTCCAAAAAATGAAAACAGAGGATTACGTACCTCACTGTGTTAAGGCGCTGCAGCGGGATTTGAAGTTGGAGAAGTTGCCAAGGCGAATCGAAGCTTTTGATATTTCAAATATCCAGGGAACGAATCCGGTGGCTTCTATGGTTACCTTCATCGATGGCAAGGCGGCGAAGAGCGAATACCGGCGATTCAAAATACGCGGAAAATCAACCCCGGATGATTTTGCCATGATGGCGGAAGTTGTAAAACGACGCTATTCACGCCTGATACGCGAAAGCAAGGACTTTCCGGATTTGATTTTAGTGGATGGCGGAAAAGGGCAACTTTCATCGGCATTAAAAAGCCTGAATGAGCTCGGGATTGCGAATCAACCCATTATTGCACTAGCCAAACGATTGGATGAAGTTTTTACGCCGGCGTGCTCCGATGCACAAAATATCCCCAAAGCATCTTCGGGATTGCGACTGCTGCAACGAATCCGGGATGAATCTCACCGGTTCGCAATTGAGTATCACCGAAAATTGCGCAGCAAATGCACGCTTAAATCAGAGTTGGATGACATTCCCGGGATTGGGAAAAATCGGAGAAACGAGTTGCTGAAGCGTTTTGGCTCGATATCAAAAATTAAAAAGGCATCAATTGAGGCTCTATCAGCCGTTGATGGGATCTCAGAGCGTCTCGCGATTTCAATTTACAATCACCTGCACAATAATGAGAAGAAGGAATCAGACCAATGAAGTGTAGGCGCCTTTTTTTGCCGCTTCTGCTGATTTTAATCCAGATTGAGCTTTCTATCGGACAGCACTACGATCCAACTACGTTGGTATTTCCAAACTACTTACATACTTATGGTATCCGAAAAGCAACAAAATTCCATTTATTCATGTTCCTGCAAAACCGGGTGAAATTTCGAAATCCACAAGCGCTTGCAGTCGTCAGACTGCGATCATGGGACGATCTTTCAACAGATAATGATGACGATGAAGTAACCGTGTTTGGCGTTAACTCCGGTCAAAACAATGTTATCTTCAATTCATCGATGACGAGTCTCGGCGTGTATGGGCTAAATGAAACAGGCTTAAATGCGTTGAATGCACCTTATGGCATCGCCGCTAATCGACAAGGAGATGTTTATATCGCCGACACGGGAAACCACCGCGTAGTTCGTTTTTACAATCCCGGGGATGACTTGAAATTTAGCAGACCAATTGGCAGCCAGGGCACGTCTCCCGGGCAATTCACCTCACCAATCGGCGTTGCACTGGACTCAGGGGGCGACCTTTACGTGACAGACCGGGATAACCATCGAATTCAGGTGTTTGATAAAAATGATCGGTTTTTAAGGCAATTCGGAGCGGTTGGCAATCGCTCGCTTCACCTCATTTCACCTACTGCTATCGCGGTGATCGATGCCGGAGATGATTGGAATTTTCACAGGGCGAATTTTATTATTGTGATCGACTCCCTGAACAAACGAATCCAAAAATTGTCAATGAAGGGAAAACTACTCTCCCGTACCGACGCACTTAAATTTGGCTACCCGGATGCGAATCTGCAATGGCTCGCAATTGATTATTACGGGCAAATTTACGCCACCGATAATGAAAACCATTGCATTCACAAATTCGATTTGCGGTTGAAACATCTGACTAAATATGGTCGAAAAGGAACCGGTGATAAAGAATTTATCAGCCCCACCGGCATTACGATTTACCGACGCTTCGGTCAGGTGTTTGTAGCAGAAGAAGCCGGCGCACAATATTACTGGATAGGTGTTGATGTCTTCAATTTTAAGGTGATATTTGAAAAATCCAATCAATGGGTCAAAAGCCGGTTTTTCCTGACCGAACCCAGCTTCATCACAGCCGATGTTTATGATAGTGACGAGGAATTTGTAACGCGGATTTGCAGGAAGAAATTCATGCTCTCGGGATTTCAATACGACTATTGGAGGCTCAATATCAAGGAGTTTGCAGCGGATTCTACAGAGGACAGGGCATTGATTCAATCCCTGAAATACACGAAGTTGCAGCAGGTTCCCCCCGGAAAGTATCGCATCCGCTATAAATTCGAACCGACCTACTCTTCATACCATTATTTCTTCAAAGAAAAAGAAGAAAACGTTTTCATCGAATACTGAATTGTATTTTATGCTGGTTATGAATTAGCAGGGTAATTACATTCGAATTTGAGATGCAGCCTGCTCATTTATCATACATATAAAAAAAAGGCTGACTCAATTAAGAGTCAGCCTCCTCAGGCTTAAAACCCCAGCCATAAATCGGCGACATGGTCACCGATAGTAGCACTAATTTAAGTCGTATTCACCAGAGCTGTTACTCACATTCATCCGTAAGGTGAGCATCATTCGCCTTCTCATCGCGCTTCCTGCTTCGAAATAAGTTGCATCCTGCAATGAGCCATCCTGACCTATCGTTTTCACATGTCAAACACACATCCTGTTTATTCACATCGTTCCAAACTCCTGTCTCTCACATCAAATCACAAAATCATCAAATCCACTTTCATTCGGCTTTCCGGCATCACAGCGACCATTTGCGTCATCCTGGCGCTTTTGATCTTGCTCATGGCTATTCATTTTCATCATAATCCTGAAACACGCGATTTATGACTGGGGTCATGAAACAAAACTCTCAAAGAACTCCTGATTTCAAGTTTGAAATTAGCAAAAGTTATGCCAGTAAAAGACCGGAGAATACAAACAGCGATAAATATCTATTATTTTTTGCGTTATAATTTTTGAGCATTTTATACGGTTCAAAAATATCTTTCGGATAGCTTGGAGATTGACCATCTAAGAATTTCCTGGAATTGTAACCACTTAAATTTTAAGTGATTGTAACTGAAAATATTTTTGAGCAATATCTGCTCAACCTTGCCTGAAATCCATGCAATCGGCGAATAAGGATTCGCTCAGGTATTGGCGGCATGATTTAGTTTGGGTGCGGTTCTTTTAAAACGACTTTCATGCCGCTATTTTATACGCAGTTTTTTTGTCAAATGGATAGTTTCTCGAAAGTTCC
>JAFGMA010000401.1 GCA_016927835.1 Candidatus Zhuqueibacterota bacterium
AGGGATTTGAACGAAAAATGATACAGCCCGCATTATTACTCTAAAATTCAATCAGTTGAATCGTTGCACTTCGAACTTGAATTCGCAAGATAATTTTATGATTTGTATAATGCATTATTGCTTCTATTAAATCAACAGGAGTACGATTATGGGTTACATTGGCAATGCAAGCGGTCCTAAGAAATCCGAACTTTTAATTCATTTGGGTCATAAATATTTTGGAATCACAATAGGCAAATTGAAAGAAGATATCTATGAAAATAGAAAGGATGAAGATGAGGGAATAGTTGATGAAGTCCATGTTGACAAAAATGGTGAACCTTATATTAATCTAATTGTACCTGAGCGCAACTTAATTAAAAAGGCGTGGAATAAGTTGCGTGGTAAATCAACAAAAAAAATTGCTAAATTTTTTTTTCAAAGGCATGGTTTTAAGCTAGAAGGAGATATTTTGACATATACAGAATCAGAAAAATTGCGATGGAATTTAAATCAGAATAAAAAATAGAGCTCCATTTAAGATATACTTAGCTCAAGCAATTTTAGTATTCGATAATTGCAGTGATGTCTTTTTACGAATGATAGTTTTTGTAATCCCCCAAATGCTATTTTCCATGTATAAAATTAACAATTCGCATTTATTAAAGCTTTCCAACAATAAATCTATATATATTATTTAGATCCGTAAATTTTCGCGTTTTGCTTATTCCCACTTCTGACAATAATTCTTTGATATGGTGTGCCTGGCCTTTCCCGATTTCGAACGCGAAAAAACCGCTATCCAATAATAACGCTGATAACTTCGGGGCGATCGCCTTGTAAAATGCAAGTCCGTCATCGCCGGCTTGCAGGGCGAGTTTGGGTTCGAAATCCCTTATTTCTGCCGGGAGGTGATTGTATTCGTTTTCCGGAATATACGGCGGATTGGAAACAATTGCGTGAAATGATTTGCCCAATTTCGCATGCAGATCATCCTGCATTGCATCTGCCTGGATCCATTCGATTCGGTTCGATACAGCATTCAAAAATGCATTTTCTTGTGCGATTGCCAGAGCCTTGTCCGAGCAATCGAGCCCGGTAATCCGGGCATTTGGCAAATAGTTTGCCAGGGTTACGGCGATATTTCCGCTGCCCGTGCCTATATCGAGGATGGAAAGCTCCGAATTTCCGCCAAAGTGCGCAGTGCACTCGTCAATGACCGTTTGAACCAGAATTTCCGTTTCAGGTCGCGGGATCAGGCAGCGGCGATCGACCTTGAAAGGTAACGACATAAATTCAGTTTCGCCCAGAATGTATTGCAGCGGCTCATGGGTTATGCGTCGTTTCAGCAGCGCCCTGTAGCCCGCAAGTTCCCCATCCGTAAGCGGACGCTCAAAATGCAGATACAGCTCGATCCGATCCAGGTTAAGCGTATGGGCGAGCATTCGCTCTGCATTCAAGCGGGCATTTTCGAATCCCTTTTCCTGGAGATGCTCCGTGCTCAAATTGAGTATTTCTAACAACTGCCAGTTTTTGATCTCGGAAATACCTCATTCATTTGGTTCACCACCTGACAGGCGTTCATCTGTCCAAAATTTGAACAGAAAATGACGAACAAGCGTTGATTCGCTTTTGGTTGCCAGGGCTAATTCTTTTTTGGACTTGAATCGATTTTCCTTCAACAATGATTCTGCTCGATTGATCGCATCGAGTTCGGTTTTGGCGATCGCATATTCTTCATTGTAATATTGCTCGATTTTCTGAGTATTTTTTTCGGTGATAATGAAATCATCAGCCAATTCTTCGACGATCTTATCAAGCGCCAATTCCCGATTGACGAATTCATCCCGCGTGCTTTCAGCTCGGAGATTGCGGATGGCTTCGACGATAAAGCGCCTGGGAATACCCATTGTTCCCCAGTGCTCCGTGCGCACGTCCTGGGTTTTCACTTTGAGGAAGACCTGATCGGATTCACCTGCAAATGCCTTCGCCACCACCCCTTCGATGCCCAGTTGATGCGCATAATGCTCCAGCCGCTTTACCTCTTTCAGAAATTGCTTCGATGAAAGGTCGCGATTGATTTTGGAAATGATGCGCGGCACTTTTAAGTGATACTGCTGCGCGAGTTCTTCTTTTTCTTCACGCTGCAAAAATTTGTTTTGTCGCAAAACATCTATCAGGAACAGATCGTCCTGTTTCGCCTTGATTGTCAGATAATCGAATCTTGGTGAAAGCATCTCAAAAATGGGTACATCGCCGCTCGCTGCCAATTCATAAGCCCCTGGGTATTTTTTTTTAACGATATCTCTCGCCATATTCCCGAAAATGAAATCACCTTTTTCGCTATAACCGTCATATTTCATGCGCGTCGCAAAATAGGTTTTTTCCCGGACGCAGTACATTCTGATATTCACACCATCGAGTTTTTCTTCGAAAATGATTGAATCATGCTTCAGACATGACAGCAACTCCTGTTCAGCGACAACGGCTGCCGGGGTGCCTTCCTGGTAGACGCGACCATACATAATTTTGGGCATGCCCCTGACAGCGATGCGCTCGTTTACGAAAAAAATTGATCCACGCATCAAATAGCCGATGGGCTGCTCCGCCCATTTTTGAATAACCAAAATGACGCCCGGCGCTACTTCCGCGAAACATTTGGCAGGCATGTTGAAATAGGTTGCCAGCGAATCGATAGACCACGGTTCAACGCGATTGACGCCCTGAAAGATTTCATAAAAATCAAGATACATATTGCTACAGTCGAATGATTGAATATCATTCCCCGAATGCAAAAATGCAGGAGAATGATTTTAGAGGCTGGATTGTTCTGCTTGCCATTCTGTATAAAATGTATCGAATATTCATCATGATTTTTGCAGGAAAGATGGAAAACAGTTCTTAAGCTTTTCCGAAAACCTATTTCCAGGAACATTACGCCGCTTTTACTACGCCGACTTTTGCTGCCGTATCGGCGAGATGAATTTTTTCTACAAGTTCGTCCAGTTCGCCCTGGAGTATGCGATCGAGTTTATAGAGTGTGAGGTTGATGCGATGATCCGTAACGCGATTTTGTGGGAAATTAAAGGTTCGTATTTTTGCGCTTCTATCACCGGTTCCGACCATCGAGCGCCGGCTCTCACTAATTTTGGCTTCTTCTTCTTCCCGGTGCTTTTCCAGCAGCCGGGCACGAAGTACCTGAAGCGCTTTGGCTTTATTTTTATGCTGCGATTTTTCATCCTGGCAGGTAACGACCATACCAGTCGGGATATGCGTAATGCGCACTGCCGAATCGGTTGTATTCACACTTTGCCCGCCGGGTCCTGACGAGCGATAGACATCTACCCGCAATTCATTCGGATGAATTTCGATATCTACATCGTCGGCTTCCGGTAACACTGCTACAGATGCGGCAGAGGTGTGAATGCGTCCGCTGGCTTCGGTAAGGGGGACGCGTTGCACCCGATGGACACCGCTTTCAAATTTCAACTTTTTGTATACATTTTTGCCATCGATTGAAAATATGATTTCTTTAAATCCGCCGATGCCCTGGTGATGTGAATTCAGCACGTCAATTTTCCAGCCATTCAATTCGGCGTATCGTTGATACATGCGAAACAGATCGCCCGCAAAAAGACCTGCTTCTTCGCCGCCCGTTCCCGCCCTGATTTCCATGATAACATTTTTGCTATCCCGGGGATCTTTTGGCGTGAGCATAAGCTTCAAATCGTCGATGAACTCTTCTTCCCGCTCTTTGAGTTCCTTGAGTTCCTCCCGCGCAAGTTCTCGTAATTCGGGATCATCTTCATCTTCAACGATTACTTTATCATCAAGAATATTCTGATGATTTTTTTTATATTTTTCATATAATTCGACAACTTCGCTCAGTTCGCTCTGTTCTTTTGCAAACACACGAAATTTAGATTGATCCGCAATCACGCTGGGATCGCTCAAGTGCCGGCTTAAGTCAGTATAACGCGCCAGCATTTTTTCAAGTTTATCAAACATAAGTTATAACCTCAATTATGACTCGTCCAGAACAACATTTTCTGGCAAATCTTTTCCTAAAGCCGCCTTCAAGGCAACGATTGCAACCTCGAGCTGCTTCTCATCCGGTTCCCTGGTTGTGATTCGTTGAAGCCATAGTCCGGGCAGTATAAAAAGTCGTACGATAGGGTTTTTGCTGAATTTATCGGACAGCTTGATCAATTCATAAGACAATCCGCCGATGACGGGAACGAATGCAAGTCTCAATAAGCGTTCACCGATTGTGTCGGGTTTGCCTAAAAAAACGAAAACAACAATGCTGACCAGCAGCACAATCATCAAAAAGCTGGTTCCACATCGGGGGTGAAATGTTTTGTATTGATTCGCAGCCTGGACCGTTGTTTCCCCGGTATTTTCAAATGCAAAGATGCTCTTGTGTTCGGCTCCGTGATATTCAAAAATTCGCCGAATTTCTTTCCACTGCGAAATCAAAAACAGATAGGCTAAAAAGAAAGCCAGCCGGATAACACCATCAATCAAATTAAACATCAATCCCGATTCTGCTCCGAGTAATTCTGTCAGCACCAGCGGGATATAAAAAAATATAAGCAGCCCGATACCAAATGAAAAAATCACCATGAAAACCATCCACAATTTGGACAGGAGCGACTCCTTCTTTTTATTTTCAGAAGATGACTCTTCTTTGGCATCCTTTTGTTTTTCATCCTGCATGGCAATATCCCCGGAATAAGTCAGGGCTTTGATGCCAAGTACCATTGATTCAATCAGAATGATCCCGCCCCGGAAAATCGGCATTCCCAGTATTTTATTCCGTTTGGTGAGTGATTCATAAGGTTTTTTTTGCAAAATGATGGTACCATCGGCTTTGCGGACGGCGACAGAAACTGTATGCGGTGATCGCATCATCACACCCTCCATAACTGCCTGTCCGCCGACCTGTGCTTTGCTTTCCTTTTTTAAATCTTCAGTCATCTGCCTGCTCTATCCCAATAAAAAAAAATGGAATACGTCTTTTGACTTGATTTATTCTAAACAATCACCGAAAAAGCATCCGCCAGCCTGAAATTTACAACAATTGATAGTCCTTTCATTCAATATTACTCTTTTGAAAATCAAAAGGTAAAGGACGGCATCAACCACATCGCAAACAGAACACCAACCGGCGCTTTTTCTTGTATCTGCTAATTCCGGATTTAGAATAAGTTTAACAAAAGGTTCTACGTATTCCAACTATATAAAATTTAAAATCGCTATAAATCAGCATTTTTTGAAGTACGTTTCTTTGCGTCATCCTTGTTGAGGCTGTACTTGCGCAAGAATTTTTCGACACGCCCGGTGGTATCCACCAGCTTTTGTTTACCAGTAAAAAAAGGATGGCACGCCGAACAAATTTCGAGATGCATATCGCCTACGGTTGAATGCACCTGAAACGAATTTCCGCAGGCACATGTTATAGTGCCCAGTTTATACTTTGGATGTATTTTCTTTTTCAACTTAAAACACCTCCTTATTCGTAAACAAGACGGCAAAGCTGTTCAGCCTGGACCGCTATTTTATTTTTCTACTCTTTTATAAAATCCCGCCGGCTCACATCACTCAGCAGACAGAAACAGCTTAAAAAAATAACGCCCGGCGGAACCAGCGTTTTTACTGATGAAGCCATCTGCTGCTTTTTTTCACAGTGAGTATTGTCTTTTCCACCGCTGCCTGCTTTTACGGGAGTTCGCGCGCAATTCGGAAAAAAGTACGCCAATATAAGCATAAAATAAATAATATGCAAGGAAAAAGCGACAGATGATGGTAATGGCTCAGCTATTGGTTCTTTGCATGGTTTACGATGCCTGTTGGATTCCCAAACGGGAGTTTTGGAACCAGTGAACTGGGGTAATCCGGGGCATGGCGACATGTATGCAACACGGCTAAAGAGCGCTTTCACTTGCCATATTTGGAAATTGCAGCGCCTGGAATATCCCGACATCATGCAAAGCTTTTGCCAATTCGCCATCAGACAGCCACACAAACAGTCGATCTCGGATAGAGCATGTCAAGGCACAAATCAGGCATTCATCGATTCCAGAAACTTGCGGTTGGTTTTTGTGCCTTTTATTTTCTCCAACAGGAATTCCATAGCTTCGGTTACAGTTAAATCGCTGAGCAATTTCCTGAGAATCCAGATTCGATTGAGAACATTTTCTTTTAAAAGCAATTCTTCTTTTCGTGTGGATGAGCGATTAATATCGATTGACGGAAACGTTCGGCGATCGGAAAGGCGACGATCGAGCACAAGTTCCATATTACCAGTACCTTTGAATTCCTCGAAAATAACTTCATCCATTCTGCTTCCGGTATCAATCAGTGCGGTAGCGATGATGGTTAGACTGCCGCCTTCTTCAAGGTTTCTGGCAGCACCAAAAAATCGCTTCGGTTTATGCAGCGCATTTGCATCGACACCACCGGATAGAATTTTCCCGCTATGAGGGACGACCGCATTGTGTGCCCGCGCCAGACGCGTGATGCTATCTAGTAAAATCACGATATCCTGCCCGTATTCCACCAGGCGTTTGGCTTTTTCAAGAACCATATCCGCTACCTGAACGTGTCGCTCAGCCGGTTCGTCGAAAGTTGAGCTAATCACTTCAGCTTTAACCGAGCGCTCCATATCGGTCACTTCTTCCGGTCGCTCATCAATCAGGAGCACAATTAATTTGATATCGGGATGATTGGTTGCAATGCTGTTGGCAATACGCTGGAGAATCGTGGTTTTGCCGGTTTTAGGCTGTGCCACGATCAAAGCGCGCTGACCTTTTCCAATTGGGGTCAACAAATCCATAATGCGGGTGGTGTATTCTTTTGGATTGCTTTCTAGCTCAAATTTTTCGTTCGGATACAATGGCGTAAGGTTATCAAATAACAGCTTTGTTTTTGCTAATTCCGGATTCTCGAAGTTGACCGCTTCCACTTTGAGCAAGGCAAAAAACCGTTCGTTTTCCTTCGGAGGCCTGATCTGTCCCGAAACTGTATCGCCGGTTCTCAATCCGAAGCGCTTTATCTGCGAAGGTGACACATAGATATCATCGGGTCCCGGCAGATAATTATAATCGGGCGAACGCAAAAAGCCATAGCCATCGGGCAATACTTCGAGCACGCCATCGGCGAAGATGAGTCCTTCTTGCTTGGTTTGCTCTTCAAGAATTCGGAAAATCAATTCCTGTTTTTTTAAATTTGTAACACCACCAACGTTTAAATCTTGCGCAACCTTTGTTAATTCTGCAATTTTTAATGATTTTAATTCTGCAATGTCCATATCAATGTCCTTATGTTTATAAATCAAGCTGATAATGTTCGTACTTTTAAATCTTGTTTATGAGATTCCTCGCTTGCTGCGCCCTCGCTTCGGTCTGAAAACATGGTACTCGGCAACAGCAGAAAGCAAGGCTTTACGCATTGAAAATATTGTCTTATGGAGAGATCAATCGAGCAAAATTACCGGATTGAATTATTCAGTAAAATCTTGCTGAATCGAAGCCAATGGGATCATAACATTTAAGCATTCGAAGTATTTGCATCAAATTTAATAAACGATTTATTAATTCGGGGCGTGGGAAAAAGCAATGTTCCAGCGCGGCTTTTAATTCAATATAAATATACTTGTTACGGGTGAATTAGTGACATTACATTTTTATTCTGTCATTGCGAGGCGTTTTTTGCCGGGGGCGCCCAGCCGAAGCAATCTCTACTGCTTTGCGTCAACATAAGAGATTGCATCGCTCCTATCGTCGCTCGCAATGACAGGAATATGTTACATTTTAACCCTTAACGAGTATAAATCGGGCAATTTTGAAGATATTGAAAATTTGGGATACATCGGTTCGCCCACATTTCACTATTGAATGAATATTCCTGGCATCGTTCAAGATTGGTATGTCCGTGACTCTTAATCCCACCTCCTTAAAGTATTTAGAAATGAAGTGATTTGCATGTAAAATAAAGAATGATCGGCTTTTCAGGATAATTTTCCCAAACATAGGCGGTAAATGATCACCGATCAAATAAGGTGAATAAGAAAAGCATTAGTTAGATTTTACTTTGCAAGAGCGGCTATCTATATAATAAAGTAAGCTGACTACACCTTATGGGGGATTATAGGTCGGTCGAATCGTTGTTGAAGAAATTTCAACAGATATTTTCAAAAAAGCAGCGATGATTGCCGACAATTTTAAATGTAATTGATTTTTCCTATTTTATAATAATGTGCCCCTTGAACTAGCTATAAAACTTCTTCATTGTCTATGTCAAAAAAGTGAATTTTCGATGTATCGTAAGCGATGTCTATTTCATTACCTACTTCCGGCTCCATCCGCGTGTTAATCCTTGCGATCAGGGTATTGAGCCCAGTATTCAGATAGATGATAATTTCATTTCCCATTGGTTCCACGACTTCCACCAACGCCTTGGATCGGGCAACATGCTTCAATTCAGGGATGTAACTGGATTCATAAATATCTTCAGGTCGAATACCGAAAAATATCTCTTTTCCCACATAGGATTTCAATCGGTCGTTATACGTTGCGGGTATGGGTAATTTTATTTTGCCTTCATTAAAGACTAAACCATTTGAATTTTCAATTTTGCCTTTCATGAAATTCATCGCCGGGCTACCAATGAATCCTGCGACAAATTTGTTGGATGGCGAATTATAAAGCTGAAGCGGGGAGTCGATCTGCTGAATAAATCCATCTTTGAGCACCACGATTTTGTCGCCCATCGTCATAGCTTCCATTTGATCGTGGGTTACGTAAATCATGGTTGTTTCAAGACGCGAGTGTAATTTTGAAATTTCCGTCCGCATTTGAACGCGAAGCTTTGCATCCAAATTGGATAACGGTTCATCGAATAAAAATACTTTTGGCTTGCGCACAATTGCCCTGCCCACCGCAACACGCTGTCGTTGACCGCCAGATAACGCTTTTGGCTTTCGCTGCAATAAATCGCGGATTTCTAAGATATCAGCAGCCTCATGAACCCGTTGTTCAATTTCCTTTTTCGGATATTTTCTAAGCTTCAATCCGAAAGCCATGTTTTGATAAACGGTCATGTGCGGATAAAGCGCATAATTCTGGAATACCATGGCAATATCTCTGTCTTTCGGCGGAATATCGTTCACCAGCCGATCATCGATATAGATTTCGCCCTCTGTTATCTCCTCCAAGCCGGCAATCATTCTCAAAGTGGTCGATTTTCCACAACCCGATGGCCCGACTAAAACGACAAATTCTTTGTCTTCAACATCAATATTGGCTTTATTGACCGCAACAACATTTTTATCGAATACTTTGGTTACTTCCTTTAATTGAACGCTTGCCATAAATCAACCTTTCTTTTTGTGCTATTCAATTCGCTATACCTTACCCAAAAGGACTTGCACCCTTTTATAATTCGATTATCTTCCAGTGAAAGGTATTTCGAGGAAAAATGAAGCTAACTGAAAGCTCTTCTATTGGAGTGATTCATGAGTGAAATTTAAATATTTTTTTTTATATTGTCAAGCTTTTTTTATTCCATTTGGGCTTATCATCGTTTATTTGCTGTTAAATTGTAAGCAAAAATTCCTTAACCGGAGTTCGGATAGAAATATTTTCGAAAAGCTCGCGTTGCAATCCTCTAACTTGCATAACCAAATGAGGCTGAGTATCTCCTCGTAAATGCATCAGATTTCAATGAACATAGCTTCGCTAATTAAGTAAAGATAAAAGCAAACGCAGATTACACTGATTGCGCAGATTTTGCATAGCAAGAATCTGTGGTATCAAAAAAAATCAGTATCCTCTTATAATCTGTTACAAGTTATACTGCAAACGGTCATAAATTAAACATTTTTTTACTGTCATTGCGAGGCGTTTTTTGCCGAAGCAATCTTTTAAGTGATTAA
>JAFGMA010000402.1 GCA_016927835.1 Candidatus Zhuqueibacterota bacterium
AAGATGAAATAAATTTAAATCCTTTACCAATTTTTTATCCACTCCTAAGTAGATGAATAAAGCCGGTTGCCGATTATAATACTCTGTCTTCAATGCGAAATTCGACAACAGGTATTGTTCCACAATCACCCGTTCGCCAAATTTCATATCACGATGTGAAGAGTATTTTAAAGAATTTGCTTCCTGACTGTATTCGACGCGCACCAGAAGATCTGAAAAAGAAAAATAGAGCAATTCTTTCATTTTGGCTGCTACCTAATTTTAAATCAATATAAACGTGGATTAATTGCTTACGCTCTACAGTTAAGAAAATGAAATCACAAATATTATGCCAAAAAAATATATCTGATTCGAAAAATACATATCCTATTAACAATATGTTAATCTTTATGTTAAACTGTATCCTTTGGATTACAGGAAATCAAAATCGTAACAAAATTGTATCAGCGTGATCCAGCAAATTCCATCACGATTTCCACCAGGTGTTGAGGAATGTTGCGATATTTTTTCTAAAATATTAGTTATCACCTATATTTATTGCATTATTTTAACGATTAATTATCTACTGGCGAGATTAATTATCTTTGTCAAACCATACGTCCAATTGAACGAAAATCCACCTGTCTCGTCATCCGGCATGCTGATGAGCGTGATATTGCCATCGCGGCTGTATGGATAAACCAGACGCACCAGGTTGATATCATATTTAAACGCGATTTCGACTGCATCTAACACAAGCAAATCATGGTGTTGAAAATGCAGCTCAAAACACTCATTGAGATACTTTGAAAACAGGTTCCGGGCTCTGGATTTGAGTTTCGCCAGACTGGATAGCTGCGGCTTTGAATCAGCATGATCCTTCTTCAATCTTTCCAAAAGATACAAATTGACATTTATTAAAACTTCATTTTTATTCAAATGATGCCACTCCAGGTAACGATTTAAAACCAGCGATTTGCCAGCCTGGAAAGGTCCCTTCAGGATAATGATGCCCCTGCGCAAGGATTCATACCTGGCTTCATCTATTTCATCCAGTACCCTCGTTTGCGCAGCTTCGCTAATCATTGGAGGTTCGGTTTTGGTCAACATGTTGAATTGCCTTAAATAGACCGGTAATGAGTTTGCTGAATACCTGGTAATTTAACGTATCGTAAGTATCGTCTTCGCTATGGTAATTCGGGTTTCGATAATATGCGGTATCGGTGAGCATGATCGCAGGATAATTATAATGCCAGAAAGAGGCATGATCGGATAAATCTACCCCGGGTATCCAACGATGTGATGCAATTGCAAACGTTGGGATATCGGAGTGCATTTTTATGCCTTCATCTACCTGGTAAACCAGTGATTTTGAATTCAAATCCCCGACAATGGCGATGAAATTACCAGTGCCAGGTTGATGCTGAGACGCCAACGCCGGATGGTGTTGCTGGCTGCCTTTTTTTGAAGTGTAGTAGCCAATCATCTCAAGACAGATCATTCCGATTACAGTATCGTGATTCGCGTGTAGTTTTGATGCATAATACTGACTTCCCATATACGATGAACCGAATACGGGTGGTTCCTCGAGGGTGAACGCAATGAAACGGATCGTGTGCCGCGGCGCGATGCTCCGGTACAATCGGGCTAATTCCAGCAAGCCGGCAATACCCGAAGCATTGTCGTCTGCACCCGGAGAGCCGGACACGCTGTCATAATGCGCCCCGACGATTAACACTTCATCTTTGTCCGCAGTGCCTTGAATTTCGGCAATCACATTATGCACTTCCTTGTTTTGATATTGGTAATTTTGACTGTTGACCCGAATCTGAAACGATTCCAGCGTGGTTTTAATATATCGATATGCGTTTTCCAGATTCTCATAGTGAGATATATTCCGCTCACCAATCGATGCCGATAAATACTGAACGTGTGCTGCAAGCTTCTGTTTCAAATCTTTTGTCTCTAGTTTGTTCTGCAATCTTCGCCACATGGAAATATTATCCTCTTTATGCCGCATAAGAAATGGATTAAAACGTGATGGAGGCTGAATGATCAATGCACTGCTGCTTAAAAAATTGGGAAGTGCCATTTTCATTTAATGTCGCAATTTGATTTCGCCACAGGTACTATCCAGCCTCCTCAGCTTTCGAAGCGGAATTCGAAATATCTTTTCAATATAATCGCACCCTCATTAGCTGATCCAATCGTGCTTCCCGCTGTCTCTCAGTTCACCTCGCCGAACTAATTTTGTTTTCGCGTTTCAATGAATTGATATTAAAATAGCAATTATGATGACAAAAAGCAAATATTTTCTAAGTGAATGCCAGAAATATGTTGATTAAATTCAGGTTTTATTTTATATTTATCGAATTAAATACCCTGCATTATCTGTGTACTGGTGATTGCTCCCTGAGAAAATGCTGCGATTCAGCATAACCGGTCCCGAAAATGACAAAATGGTGTCATTTCGGACGCTGCAGGAATTTTTACAAATATTTGAAATGTATGGGCATAAAGCTTGATAGTGGGTTTCGTAACGACAGGCAATTTCCCTTTGGGAGAATGCAACCTTTTTAAATCAACAGGATTTTGCCGAATGAAAATAAAGAAGCTTCTCATAACATTAATTTTTCTTCTTGCCACCATAGCGCCTGAGGCTTTTTCCGAAACTACCGGAAATGATAGCTCTCCAACCAATATCGCGATCATGGATTTCCTTACAGAGTACCTGAAAAATCTTGAGACGAAAAACTGGGATGCGCTGGCGCAGCAGATACCGGATGACTTTTATTATCGAGGCTTAAAAAAAATCTACACGTTGAAAAAATTGAGATTGATTTTTTCAGAAGTCACCGGCACGATTCTGTCTCACAAGGAATCGATTCACGAAAACGCCGATGGTACGTACGTATTGAAATTTATGATGGATGTAAACGGCAATTCGATCCCGGATTCGCTCTTTTTCCGCATTACGACTCGCGGCGTTCAGCTTGCCGGCAATCGCTGCCGCGCATTCGGGGATATCTTCTTCTCGAAAATTTTAAACCGACTCCAGCGCTTCGGCGTCTACCTGCCACCGGGGTATGATTCGCAAAAAAAATATCCGGTGATTATCAATTTATTGGGAGCAAGCGAAGCGTTTTCCGGATGGATTCGCCCGGAAATCACACAGATTTGTGATAAGGAAATCAGGAGCTGGCGCGTCAACGAATTCATTGGCATTTCGCCCCAGGGCAAGCGCGGCGGGATGTGGATGAATTGGAACGATACCATTCACCTCACCGAAGATATCATTTTAAAGGAACTATTGCCCCATATCGACGCGATTTACCCCACTTATGCTACGGCAAACAAACGCGCGATTCAAGGGATATCAAACGGCGGCTACGGTGCATTCAGTTACGCAATTCGACATCCGGAACTGTTTTGCGCGGCTATAAGCTATTCGGGTCCACTCGCCGCAGCACATCCACTGTGCCCTGAGCTTTCACCCATTTACCTCGCGCAATCTCTTTATCCCTTTCCCGCGGTCGATTTGTTTTTCACCGCCGGCGACCAGGATGAATTGGGCATGGATCGACAAGCGGACCTGTTCCAGTCGGTCCTTGTCAAAAGGCACATACCGGCAACCAGAATGCAATTCAAAGGCGGGCACTATCACCAGGAATGGCTGCAGCATTTGCCGCTCGGGTTGAAATTCATTTCACAATCTTTCCGGTGAAATATGCCGGTTTGATCGAGTCATGCAAAAATCAGAAAAATCCCCATCGCTCCCACTGGCTGCAAGCGGATATCCGGGAAATTCAACAGGTAGCTAATAATTTTGAGAAGCACCCTTATGCCTCTCGATTCAGTGTTATGCCCATTGAACTCCGCTGTGCTCACAATTTATTAAAATATTGTTAATTAAGTGTCAATTTATCTAAAAGTTTTTTGTTGTTTTTTTTTCCATTTCTCCATATATTAAACTGTGTTCATTCATAATCGAGGTAATAATTCAGAGTAAAATAAATGCTCTCTCAGCTCTCGAAATTCAGAAATATTTTTTGCTGCTTTGGCGATGAAAGTGCTTTTTCAAGGCGCTTGTGTGATTCGGGGGCAGTATAATTGCAAAAAAACCTTCGGAATGCGAATCAATAGGATTTTGGTATGCAATTCAAAAAAGTGCTACAAAGTTTGCCCATCCTGCTTATTTTATGCAATTCCCAATTTGTCAATTCGCAAAACTTCGAGCTCGGTAATCGCTTTTACTACAAAATCGAAAAAGGCGGTTACCTGATCGGCTACGCAGAAGAACACCTGTATTCGGTTAAAGAATTGCCAAATCTCGAAGTGCGGGTCGATTTTACAACGGTCATCAAAGATATCGATTCGAGCCAGGATTTCGTCAAGCAGGAATCCTACCTGGTTGATATGACATACGACAAACTGCGTTCGGGCAAAGTGAGTTACAGAAATCACAGGCAAACGAACGATTTTGAACTTGACATCGACTTCAGACACCACCGATTGACAAAAAACGTCGGCGAAAACAGCAATATAAATCCGCTGCCTACAACGGTTTGGTTCGATAATCACAGGTTCTTCTCCGTTTCGGTCGAAAGGAAGCTGGACGCATCGGTACTGGGCGGTGAAATCCCGTTCCTCTGGACAGATACCGGCATCCCGGGCAAAGCCTTCTGGAAGCGCCTGCCAGATACGACACTTATCGTGAATAACATCCGGATGATGTGTCAGCATATTGAAATTTCCAAAAAGCCGAAAACGCCGCTCCTTGAATTCTGGACGTTGAAGAACTCAGGTCGCCTGATCAGGATGAATCACTTCGCAAATCGAACAACCATCGAACTGGCGAATGAGCGCTATAAAAATTGCCTCGAGTATCCGTTTGACATCACCAAATCCAAACCGCCATTAAGCTATTTGAAAATCAGCCTGAAAGCGCAAACGGATGCCCCGGTGAGTTCTCTGGAATCGAGGTTTGTGCCGCTCGATATCGACAGCATGAATACATTTCCGCTGGACAAATGGGATACTGATCAATATCCGGAATACATGGCGATCATTCAAGCGGACCAGCTTTTCGACACCGAAACCGTGGTGCAGACCAGTCTGGCAACCACAAAGCGGCGAAAGTATCTGGATGACATACTGGACGCCTTCACCCGCTGGACACTCCAGCAAACCAGGCTAAATCTGATGATTAAAAAACCGATCGATAAATGGCAACAAGAAGATATCGATATCCTGTTAAAGAGCCTGGTCATTTTTACGAACCTGTGCCGTGCCTCTGGTATCCCGGCGCGAATCATTGAAGGGGTGTATTGCCTTTCGCCGATTGAATCGATTTGCTATCGTTGGCTTTGGATTGAGATCTTTGACGGGAAGCGATGGTATCCCTGGCATATATATTTTACTTATGAACCTTTTGGAGATGCGGCATTCCTTCAAATCGAACCTACCAATTATCCCGATGTGATGACCTTCAGGCTGGAACGAATCGATAGTGCCGGGATTGAAAGCTATCAGTTTATGGGGCTTCAATCATTAACACGTTGAACCGATCTAAGGCGTTTTACCGGCACTTATCGCGTCAGGAGCCGGTATCAGTACCATATAATTTTTCAAATGCGTGACAACCGCATCATCGCCGACTTGCTGCGCCAAATTCAACGCTCTCTCGGCGATAATCTTTGCATTCTTCAGACTTCCCCTGGCTTTTAAAAACTTGCTTTCAATGAAGAATAATAATATCAGCAGGTGATTCGAGGGTGATGCCGGCATTGATTTTCGCGCTTGATCGAGCAGATTTTCGGCATTTTCGACATCTCCCGCTGCAATCGCACGCTCACACGATTTGAGTATTCGAACAAGCTCCTTCGCTAGATCTTCCGCATCTACGGGCAAAAGTGAAATTAAATGCTCGATATCGGGTTCCGGTGCGACATCACCGATTCGTTTTTGAAATTCAGCGATGACTTCTTCGATTTGTCTGGCAAGCACGGTATACCCGATTTTTTTCGAAATTTTCAAGGCGTTCGCCAGATGCACTTCTGCTTCTTTGAGGTGCGATAACAGCAATTCGCATTGCGCCAGGTAGAACAGCGAAATCGCCATAAATTTTTCCTGCCCGGCGTGTCCGAATAAAATAATGTCCCGTTTAAATACATCTTTCGCTTCCACAATCTTGCCTTCATTGAAAAGCTCGATACCGTCCACAGGCTTTTCCGAAGGCAATGGTTCTGGCTCATACGCTAAAATTTCGCGTTCGAGTTCACCTACTTTATCCAGCATTGCGGGATCGTCGCGATGTCTGTAAATCGACTTCAATTCTTCAATATGGTCCCGGGCAGTTGCTTTATCACCTTCGCGGGCATAAAGCTGGGCTAAAAAATACAAGTTGACCGCGATCGCCTGCCTGTCGTCGCGTCTTCGATTACCTTCAAGCGAAAACAGGAATTCCTGTTTGGCTTCAGCAAATTGCTCCTGCTCGATTAATTTCATGCCTTTTTCAAACGCCAGCATATATTCGTCTTTTAATTCCATTGATACCCTTTTTGCTAAAAATTATTTCATCGAGACTTCCGTGACAATCAACTCACCCTGATAATCGCATTATAGATATAATCTACAAATATGTCAAGCGAATTTTCGAAAACCTCCTAATGCCTCACATATTGGTTCTTTTCGTGGTTTGCAGTGCCTCTGAGGTTCCCAAACAGGAGTTTTGGAGCCAGAAACTGAAGGATTACAAAACCTTATATAAACGCTTTTTTTCTATAAATACTTTCGCAAGCTATCTGCACCAACAGAAAATTTTAAATTGCTTTTAAGCATCAGTCAAGTTATTCACGATTTTGACCGAGAATGATAATAGAGAGCGATTTCAATTTTTTTATCGCTTGAAAAGCTGCCAGGCAATCCCGCTGCAAACCGCCAAATAATATCTTCCAGATCGCGATTTTAGCGGGGAGGAGACGTGTTCACTTCGGCATATTAGAAAGGAGCAAAGCCATGCAACTCAACATATCTATTAAAAAGCCCTTTTGGCAGATCGTTGATGTAAGTTCTCTTGTCGAGACGAATAAAAAATTTATATCGGCACTTGAAATATCAATTATTTTCGGTTTTGCAATGCTGCTGGTATGGATCATTTCACCGCTGAATAACACATTACTGACAACAGCCGCTGCACTGCTGGCATTGGCGTTTACGTTTATCAGCCATTATTATCACTGGGAATCTCTCTCAAGCCTGGGATTGCGCTGGGATTACTTTCGCCCGGCATTCAAAAATTGTGGCATATTAACGCTTGGCATTTTTTCGATCCTGCTCAGCACGGAACTCTGCCTGGGCACTCTGCAACTGGGTTGGATATTATTCCCTAAAGTGCTGGTATATTTCTTCTGGGCACTTTTTCAGCAGTTTTTTTTCACTGTCTATTTTGTGACCCGATTGAGAGATATTTTTCCTTCCCGCGCTAAAATTGCTCTTATTTGCGCGCTCCTGTTTTCCTTGATTCATTTGCCTAATCCGGCGCTGATGATCGCCACACTGGTATGCGGATTTCTTTGGGCACTCATCTACTATTCCTATCCTAATCTGTATCTTATTGCGCTCAGTCACGCCATTTTGGCGGTCTTATTTAAATATTCCCTTCCGAATATTCTGATTCACGGGATGAAAGTCGGTCCGGGTTGCTTTTGATTGAGCAGAATCCGTCCGAAAAGAAGCAGTTTTTAAAATCAATAGGAACTATAGTGATTCTTCATTGCATCAGGATTTTGTCTTTTTGTTGCGTCAATCAAGAGGTTGCCTTCTGATTGCCGCCGGTCCTCTGTTAAAATTCCTTGCAGTTTTTCAACGTATTCGCATCGATATCATTTGATAAAACAAATAGTTAATACACCTGGATGGAATGGGTGAAGACAAGTGTATTAAATTTATATTTGCAAATGACAAAAGTTAAGATTTTTTCAACCTAAGACGATTATTAAGTAAAGGCAAAATTAATTCAATTCCGAATATTGCAACTTAATATTTTTAAAGGAAAAATCTCATGTGGCGCAAACATTTTTGGCTGGCATCATGTTTACTTCTGTCAAGTGCAATCTTGTTAGCAACCGGATTTGCATATCGAAATTCAGGCTATGCTCAATATTCGGCTCAGCGACGCTCCTGTTGCGGCAATCGAGGCAGTAGAATGAATCTTTCGAGTTTGGTTGAACACGGCAAAGCATCGTATTATGCGGATAAATATCATGGCAAACAGACCGCCAGCGGAGAAATTTATGATCGCAATAAGCTGACGGCTGCGCATCCGACTTACCCATTTGGCACAATCTGTCGCATAACGAATTTCGCCACTGGCAGAAGCACAATCGTACGCATCAACGATCGTGGTCCCTTTGTACGTCATCGGATCATCGATATTTCCTATCGAGCAGCGCAACAACTTGGCGGCATCGATGCCGGCGTCTTCGATGTCAAAGTCGAAGTGCTTGAAAACCGAAAACCCGGGTATTTCTCTGACCTGACGGAATGAAGTTGTAAAGGCGAATTCATACCGTTAGCTGCTTTGCGCGCCCGTGGGGAATATGCGATGCACTGTTGATTTCGAAATAATCCTGAATATACTCTCAATTATCCTGTGATGTCGCATGGGCAGGCATCTTTTATACAAGCATGCATTACACTTCCAGTAGCTTTGTAGCAGTTTGAATCGTTGAATAGATTCCGGATGGGAATGTTGAATCGCAAAAAAGGCGAGCGTACGCCCTCAACGAGCGGAAGGATTTGCATCCAGAAATGCCGGCGCCGGAGGGGCATCACTCCGTGAACCACCGCACCATCTCTGACCGGATTCCGGAGAAATGCTGCTGCACTGCAAAATGATCAGCAATTCAGATTACCGTTTAATGCGCGCGCTGCCACCTTTATAAACGTGCATCAATTCATCCAGCGTGATCATGCTTGTATCGCCGCGCGTACTTTGCAGCAAGGCGCCATGAGCGGCACCCAGATTTACACATTCCTGAGGTGTCATTCCGTTTAGCAAGCCGTAAACCGTGCCACTGCAGAAACCATCCCCGCCACCGACGCGGTCTTCAATTTCCAGATTTTCATAGCGCACCGACTGGAAGAAATCACCGTCGTAGTACAGGATCGCGGACCAATTATTGAGAAGCCCGCTCACGACCTCCCTGAGCGTGGTGCCCACAGCCAGTACGTGCGGATATTGCGTCACCACCCTTTTCACCATTTTTTTATAGGCTTCGATGGGCAGCGTTTTGAGATTTTCATCGGTTCCTTCCACCTCGAATCCGAGTACTTTTTGGAAATCCTCTTCATTTCCGATGAGCACGTCGATGTATTTTACGAGCTTTTTCGTAGTGGCGATTGCTTGCTGACTCGTCCAGAGCTTGCTGCGAAAATTCAGATCATAGCTAACGATTGTACAGGCTTCGTGCGCTGCCTGCATGGCTTCCTCTACAACCACTGCGCATGAATCACTGAGAGCCGTGAAAATACCGCCGGTATGGAACCAGCGGACACCGCGCGTATTGAAAATCCGTTTCCAGTTGACTTCGCCCGGCTTTATATGCGATGTTGCCGAATGACCGCGATCGTACATGGTAACACTCGACCGTACGCCAATTCCCACCTCGGTGAAATTCAATCCGATGCGATCTGCTTTGCCAACGCCATCATAAGGAACCCAGACGACTTCGCTGATATCCATGCCACTGGCTTGCGCGTGATTTCGGATAAACGCACCCAATGGATTTTTCACCAGCCGGGATGTCCAACCGGTTCGAAGTCCAAGACGCGACAACGCATACGCGACATTATATTCGCCGCCACCGACCCAGGCTTCGAAATACGGTGTCAATTCAATACGCTGGTGTCCCGGCGGACTCAATCGAATCATACATTCACCCAGCGATAACAAATCCAGTTCACATGCCTCTGCGGATTTTAGCTTCAAAGCCATTCCATGCCTCCGATTTTCGAATGATCAATTAGTTTATCGTAATGCAAAACGCTCGAACCACATAAAAAAAACTTCAGCTAATATAGCAAATTCATTCTAAAAATCAAGCGAAAATTGCACTGACCTGGTAATGCCTCAGTTGTGGGAGGAGAAAAAGCCATTTAAAGGTTCGGAGCCTTTGAATGGCTAAAGTACAAGTTTTGACTTGACTTTGCTGAATTTGATTAGTAAATTGACAGTCAAATCAAATTGTGCAAAAAAATGGCAACAAACGCTTTCCCGAAGTACGCTTCATCGAATTCAAATTCATTCCCGGAGGTCACCACGTTATGAATCAATCGAATGCGCACCCATCTTCGCAGACACAGGCATACATCCTCGGCTATATGGCTTTGTTTTTAATCAGCCTGGCTGCAATGGCAAGCTATTTTGCCTACGATTGTATCGGACCGTTAACACCCCTGCTTAAAGAAAAACTGCAATTATCGACAACCCAGGTTTACTGGCTCTACAGCATCTACTCCGTTCCGGTGATCATCTTTGTGGTAATTGGCGGTGTGCTCTCGGATAGACTTGGTGTCAAGAAGTCGGCGATTCTCTTCACGGCGCTATTCACCTTGGGCACAATTCTCACTGCCAGCCAAAACTTTGCGGTGATGATCATCGGTCGCTTTCTGTTCGGCATCGGCGCCGAATGTTATTATGTCGTGATGAATAAAATTTTGGCGAAATGGTTTAAAGATAAGGGATTGGCGCTGGCGTTTGGTGTCAACCTGTTTTTGTGCCGCGGCGGAACCTACGCCGCTTTTTTCGGGCTGCCCTGGATCGCTGAGAATTTCACTTTATCCGATGCGCTCTGGTTGGTCGCCGCGATCAATATCGGCGGTTTGCTCGCTACGGTTATTTATATTTTCATAGATCGTTACGGTGAGAAGAAAAAATACGTCTCATTTGTAGAGGCGGAAGAAGAGGCTTTTGAACTGGGCTCGGTATTCAAGCTGCCGCTTTCATTCTGGGTCATCAGTCTGCTCTGTGTCACTTATTATTCAGCGATATTTCCATTTCAGGGCTGCGCCACCGACTTTTTCACCGAGCGCTATAACCTGAATACAATCGCGGCTGCGAGATTGGCGGGCACTATAATCCTTATCTCGATGTTTACCACATGGATTTTTGGCGCGATTGTCGATCGTATCGGAAAACGCGCCTCAATGCTGATTATCGGATCAATCGCCATGATTCCCTGCCATTTTTTAATGGGATACTCGTACATTTCACCCTGGATTCCCATGATCGTGTTGGGCTTCTCCTTCTCGCTCGTGCCGGCTGCTCTTTGGCCCGCGTTGCCGCTAATGGTCAAGGAAAACCAACTGGGAACCGCTTACGGCGTCATCGCGATGGTGCAAAATGTGGGTCTTTTCATCTTTCCGCTGGCGGTCGGTGCCATACGTGACTCTTTGGGAAGCTATAATCCGGCGATGATCATGTTTGCCATCCTGGGCATTTTGGGGCTTATTTTCGCAATCTGGCTGAAAATTGTGGAAGCAAAAGGCGGTCATTACCTCGAAAAAGCCTGACAATAATTCTGCAAAAATAATTGTCACCAGATCACTGGATTTGATCGATCAGAAAATCAAAAATCACTCTTTCGGAGACCTTCATCATGATTAAAACCATTACCCGTAACTATGTAAGTCGGACCATTCTGCTTATGTCAATACTGATGTTGGCATGTGTCAGCAAGCATGAAGAGCTCTGTACCAAAGGTTTGCAGATGTACCAGCAGGCGCAGTACGAAAAAGCCATCGAAGCGTTTGAATCCTATCTGAAAAGCAACCCGGATTTTCAAAAGGGCTGGCTGAATTGGAATCCGACGTTTGAGCGCGCCCTGACTGCATTGGGCAATTCGTATTACCAGGTCAAAGCATTTTCCAAAGCCATTGAAGCTTATGATCGGTCGATCCGGATAGGTGGGAACCGGGCATACAATGTGCCGAATCATTTCAACAAAGGATTGGCTCAATTCAAGCTGGCGCAATACGATAGCGCGCGGGCAGCTTTTGATCTCGTCGATGATCGAAAATTGAATAATCCGAAGACGCTTATATTTAAATCGGATATCTACACAAAACAGGCTAGATACGACACCGCCCTTTTTCTCATTGATAAATGCATCGAGGTGAGCCAACTGAAGGGACAGGCATTGATTCGAAAAGTCAAACTCTACATTGAGAAAGGAATGCCGGATTCATCGCTGTCACATTATAAGGCGATGTTGGGAATGGTTCACGACAGTACCTTTGCGCTTTTTACCGAAGAGCTCGGTATCATGGAAACCTATTTCGCGCACCCACCCGCCGAGGGCGATAGCGTGGCATTTTATAAATCGGAGGCATTGGAAAAAATCGTGGAGGGTGATTTTAACTCAGCGGAGAAGCGTCTGGCGCAGGCGTTGAAATTTGGCGCTGATGACATCGATATTCACAATCAATTGGGTGATGTGAATATGGCGCAGGGCAAGGTTGATCAAGCGATTGCTGCCTATCAAAAAGCGTTGGCTTCAGATAGGCTGGCGGTCAATTCGATGTGGAAGCTGGCAAATGCAACTCTGAAAAAGGGCGAAATGGAACACGCCAGACAGCTTTATCTGAAAATCAGGGTGCTTCAGCCGGATAACTTATTTGCAAACGTAGCCTTGCGGCTGCATTTCGAAGAATAAATCCGAACCGGAAAACGCTGCAATCTATCGCTGTTCCCCGATTCACTCAACGCGAAATTGCAGCGTATGTTCATACATCCCGCCGAGGTATAATTCCAGCCGGTAAATTCCCGGATGCCACTCCGATCCTTCGGGATGAAATTCGATACTTCCCTGTCGTTGATTCGACAGATTGGTAGTGAACGAGTCGATGATGCGGTCCTGATTCGGTCCGGCAGGAGCCTCTTCGATCAGGACAGCTTTCAACGTTGAATTCGCAAGGATTCGTCTCACGGAATAGTTGCAGTAAACCACCGGTGTCGCGCGATCTAGCAGTACAATCGAATCTTTTCCGTTGGTCCCGAGTGCCTGGTTTTGGCTCGTGATTTCCGCTTTGATAAAGCTGTGCCCCACACGAAATTTCCTGGAAATAGACGTCTGACTTTGTGATTTTAAGTCGGTTAAGGTGATTGTAATTTTATATAAATCAATCGGCAAGTCGCCAATGCCGCTCAGAGTCAAATCGGCGTATAACAGCGTATCATTTTCTTGTACTACAAATTTCAGTTCTCCCAGAGCGATATTCTGGGCGATCCCCGGCTTTGTCAGACTTTCAATACTGGCACAGGCTTGCAGCTTTGCCGAGTATGTTGCGCCGGTGCGATACAATGTGCAATTCGCGGGTTCGATGTAAATATTCATCGCCGAATTCATTTTGAAAAGATTGGTCGGTCGAAGCGCATATTCCCGAAAGCCCACCGTATATCCCGTTGTTAAAATAATTTGCCTGATAGCAAATTCGGCGGCGTACCCGGAGCATGCGTTCAGTATGCTCAAAATATAGAAAGTTTGTGCCAGATTTGTTAACCAATTTTTCGGGCGTGCCATGCTTACAATCCGGTGAATTCCACTGTTTACTGAAACAGAAAGTTGAAGTGTTATGCAAATCAAATGAAGCGCCGATTCGGCTTGCTGACTAAATCGCAAACGGTACACGGCTGCAATAATTGCACCGATAACAACAGGTTGAAACAAAAAATCGTCCCGGAAGCAAAGCATCGGTAAGAACCGGGAATTGAAAGGCGACATATTGCTGCCAGCCTTACAATCATTTTTTTGCCGGTCATTATGATTCAGTAGAAAGAATCCGGTTTTTTCAAGATTGGTGGATTTCACATTTAAATTATCCCAATAAATTCTGTTTCATTGACACTTTTTTACAGCGGATTTGCCGTCATCGCAGGCTCCCTAATAGAAGCTGAGAACCTGAGTTTGAGGAGCTATTAATTCTATCTGAAATTTCCTTGACAATAAGTAATTTTTGGCTTATATTGTTTTTAGCCTGTTCATCTAATTTTGTTGTATAATCTATTTAAATTTAAAAGATTACGTATAGCTATTATCCTAAATTCCAACGGAGGCAAAACATGCTAGTCGGTGTGCTAAAAGAAATCAAGAAAAACGAAAATCGCGTTTCCTTGCTACCTTCAGGCGTTGAGTTGTTGAAGTATAATGGGCATTCGGTTCTGGCTGAAAAAGATTGCGGCGTGCAGAGTGGCTTTTCAAATGAGCAATATGCGAAAGCCGGAGCGGAAATTGTCGACACCGCTGCCGAGCTTTATAAGCGCGCTGAAATGGTGATGAAAGTCAAAGAACCAATGCCTGTTGAATATAACCTGATTCGGGAAAACCAGATTGTGTTTACGTACTTTCATTTCGCCGCCTCACGCGAATTAACCGACGCAATCATCAAATCTAAAAGCATAGCAATTGCTTATGAAACAATCACCAAAGCCGATGGCAGCCTCCCGTTGCTTACCCCAATGAGTGAGGTAGCAGGTCGAATGGCAATTCAGCAAGGCGCGACTCACCTCCAGAAAGAAACCGGCGGATTGGGCAAGCTATTAGGCGGCGTGCCCGGTGTTGAACCCGGTCTGGTTGTCATTTTAGGCGGCGGCGTGGTTGGGACGAATGCGGCAAAGATGGCTGCCGGTTTGGGTGCCAGGGTAGTCATTATGGATACGAATCTTGATCGGCTGAGATACCTGGACGATGTCATGCCCAAAAATGTGATCACCATGATGTCGAATCCGGCAAACATCCGAACCATGATTGCGCAAGCCGATCTGCTGGTAGGGGCTGTGTTGATTCCGGGCGCAAAAGCCCCCAAACTGGTTACACGGGAAATGCTCAAGCTGATGAAACCCGGTGCGGTAATGGTGGATGTATCCATCGATCAGGGAGGGTGTATCGAAACCATGAAACCAACGACCCATGCCGACCCAACTTATGAAATCGATGGTATTGTTCATTATGGCGTGGCGAATATGCCCGGTGCTGTCCCACGCACTTCGACGATTGCACTCACCAATGCGACCCTGCCGTATGCCATCGAAATTGCTAACAGAGGATATAAAGCAGCAATTATGAGCAATCCGGAGATCAAGCCGGGGGCGAATATCGTGAAAGGACTGGTGACATTCAAAGGCGTGGCGGAGGCATTCGACTTGCCTTACACACCCATTGAGAAGGTTCTGGGATAATGCCCGGCGAAAGATGGGAAATGCTTTTTAATTTGTCCCGGGGGGAAATAGCGATTGATCTGTTATTTTCCCCCGGCGTACAAATTCCCCGGAATACAGCAATGAAGCAGAATTCCGCTAACCGATACCGTAACGTATATTGGGGGGAGAAGATTCAAAGCATTTACACTAACATGGACTGCTTTGCTTTGCACTCATTCATTGGATTGATTTTGTAACTTCATTTCCTGAATCACTTATGCTTCAGCGTCCCTTCGGGTACATCCAATACGCCCCTGTCAACGCCAACAATCGATAAGGATTCGGCGGCAAATTTTTCCTTCAAAAATGATATTGCCTTGCCGGTATCAATATCTTCCCCGCAGGTGAATACATCGACCGCACAATATCCGTATTCGGGCCAGGTGTGTACCGAAAAATGCGACTCCGCGATAACCACTACCCCGCTTATGCCGTGCGGACTGAATTTATGGAAAACACTATCGATGAGCGTCGCACCGGAAACCCTGACCGCATCCAAGAGCAGCTCTTCCATCATTTTCCCGTCATTCAAAATATCACGATTGCATCCATAATATTCGATGAGTACGCTCTTTCCAAGTGCATTCATTCGACATCACCTCCGCGCCGGCAAAAAGCACATTGCCCTGTTGACGCGTTAATTATGCGCGACGATCAAGTGTGCCCATCCGGCAATAAACTATATAAGCTGCTGAAAATAATTGATTAAATAACCATATAATCATACTAAATTTTTTGATGAAAATCAAGTGATTTTTGTTCGCGTCGCGAAACGCTGCTTTTTGGATCCGTTCTATAACCTTTGACAGTTTCAAAACCTTCGAAAGGTTTCATGCATCAACCAATATCTGAGGCATTTCAGAAAAATAAAAAAAACGCTTGACAATGAAACTTAATCATTGTATATTCCGTACGAATTTCATAAGAAAATATATAAATCGTATAAAAAAGAAATTGTAGTATGGAGCGTAAGTTTCGATGAATGACATCGATGACCCTAAACTGAAACAGATTGTAAAAACGGCGAAAACATTGTTCTGGAAATACGGGATCAGGCGGGTTACAATTGAAGAGATATGTCGTGAAGCAAATGTCAGCAAAATGACTTTCTACAAGCATTTTGCAAACAAAGCCGAATTAGCAAAATTTATCTACATAAAAATCCAATCGGAGGCAATGGATAAATATCAGCGGATTATGGCACAACCGATTCCTTATCCTGAAAAAGTCAAGCAATCGATCCTGCTAAAAATCGAATTTACCGATGAAATCAGCAAGGAATTTATTACCGACTTCTACAAAACGGCTGATCCCGAGCTTGTGCAATTTTTCAACCAAAAGATGAAGGAAGGGATTCAACAGGTACTCAATGATTTTATCGATGCCCAGGCGCGCGGCGATCTTCGTCCGGATATCAAGCCGGAATTCATACAATTCTTCCTCGAACAAATGCGTGACATGCTTCAGGATGAACGGCTTATCCGGTTATACAATTCCCCTCAGGACCTGATCATCGAATTGATTAATTTTTTATTCTACGGTATCCTTCCCAGGGATGAAAAGATTGAGGAATGAACGCATGATAAAATTTAGATTGGTGCTTTTTGCCTGCCTTCTGCTGCTCACGGCTACCCTGCTCGCGCTTCCGAAGAAACCTGCCTTGCGGGGACAGCTTTCCGGATGGGCTACAATCAATCCCGAAAAGCGCTACCAGACCCAAGTTGGATTACGCTACATTCCGGAGGTCTCGTTAGAAACAGCGCTATCAGCGACCGGCTCACTCGCCATCGAGCTTTCGGCGAATGTTTATCGCTACGGGATTATGAAACAATCGAGCCGCACCGAATTCGAAGGCGATATGAAACCGTACCGCTTCTGGCTTAGATTTTCCACGCCGCACCTTGAATTGCGCGCAGGTCTTCAAAAAATCAATTTCGGTTCAGCTACGCTGCTAAGACCACTCATGTGGTTCGATCGGATCGATCCCCGTGATCCGCTGCAACTGACCGATGGTGTTTACGCGCTGCTCGGGCGCTATTATTTCACCAACAATACCAATATCTGGATTTGGGGGCTCTATGGCAACGATGAATCGAAAGGCTGGGAAGTGATGCCTTCCAGCGATAAGAAGCCCGAATTGGGCGGCAGAATCCAGGTCCCACTTTTTACAGGCGAAGTTGCGGTGACATATCACCATCGAACTGCCGAACTCCAAAATACCGCTTTTGCCGGCTGGTATGCCTCGGCGGGAAAAATCCCTGAGGACCGTATCGGAGTGGACGGAAAATTTGATATCGGCATCGGACTTTGGTTCGAAGGAGTGATGGTGCAGCGCGATATCGAAATATCTCAATTGCGTTACCAGCGGATGCTCAACCTGGGATTGGATTACACGTTTAGCCTGGGCAACGGTCTGAATATCATCGGCGAATATATCACCATTGCGACCGCTGACAGGGCTTTCAGCAGCGGCGAAGGTACGTCATTTTCAGCAGCTTCATTGAATTATCCTTTGGGACTTCTCGATAGCATAACAGCGATGTTCTATTATGATTGGGAAAATCAGAATTGGTACCGATTTTTGAATTGGCAGCGGCTATATGACCGTTGGCGCATTTACCTGATTGGCTTCTGGAATCCCGATGAATTTCAAATTTATCAAACCCAAACGGAAGGCAGCCTTTTCGCGGGCAAAGGATTTCAGGTGATGCTGGTTTTTAACCATTAACTTTGGTGCAATTTACGATTATTCAAAAAATTCGCAATAACGGCGAATACAATTCCACTGGCTTACTATTAGCAACCGGAGGATTTATAGATGGAAAATTCGAAGATTATCCTGCTCGAAAGACTTATCAAGCGATTCCCCATCGGGGGTGGCGAATTTGTCGCACTGAACGGCATCGACCTGGCATTTGGCAAGGGTGAATTTGCGGGCGTTGTGGGACCCAGCGGCTCCGGCAAAACCACATTGTTGAATATCATCGGTTCACTGGACACGCCTTCTGAAGGAAACGCCACCGTACTCGGACGATCAATTGGCGATCTCAGCCACAGAGATGCGGCGCGATTGCGAAATGAGCATCTTGGTTTCATCTTTCAGACATTCAATTTGTTGCCCGTTTATTCGGTCTATGAAAACGTTGAATTTCCGCTGCTGCTCCTGAAAATGGAGGCGAAGGATCGCAAGCAAGCCGTGTTGGATGCCCTTGAATGGGTTGGGCTGGCTGACCGGCAGAAATCCCGTCCGGCGCAGCTCTCAGGTGGCGAATGCCAACGCGTGGCAATTGCCCGGGCAATGGTCAAACGCCCGGAGATCGTTTTGGCGGATGAACCCACTGCCAATCTCGATGCCGAAAATTCACATCATATTTTGCAAACCATGGAAAACTTAAATAAAGACCTGGATACAACCTTCATCTTTTCAACTCATGATGAAAAAGTCATTCAGTACCTGCATCGAAAAATCGATCTGGTAGATGGCAAAGTTGTCTCAGATGAACGGGTTGACACAAAAAGGAGCACACAGAAATGATCGCATTTAAACTGGCTTATCGCAATTTGGTGGGTGCAGGGCTACGAACATGGCTGAATGTCCTTGTCCTGTCGATTTCCTTTGTGGTCATTATCTGGCACAAAGGATTTCTGGACGGCTGGAATCTCCAGGCGCGCCACGATATGATCAACTGGGAAATTGGCGGGGGGCAATATTGGCACCCGGAATACGATCCGTATGATCCGTTTACGATTATCGACAGCCACGGCGCTTTGCCTGAAAAATTGCAGGCGGATGTCGATAGTGGTCTCGCTACACCAATCCTCATCTCACAGGCGACAATGTATCCTGACGGGCGAATGATTAGTGTGTTGCTGAAAGGAATCGATCCGGGGCAGCAAGTCATCAAGCTTCCTGCGGATCAACTGGCTGTTGCCGGCGATGAAATCCCTGTTCTTATCGGTACACGCCTGGCTTCAAACTCGAAACTGAAAATAAATGATCTCGTTACCGTGCGTTGGCGTGATGCCAATGGCGCATTCGACGCAACAGAAGTAAAAATTGTCGGCATCTTCAAAACGAACGTGCCCACGGTCGATCAAGGGCAATTGTGGCTACCGTTGAACCGGCTTCAAAACATGCTCCGGATGCCCGATGAGGCGACAATTGTTATCGCCCAAAAAGATCGACACGCCCTTGCCGACATCTCCGGCTGGCACTTCCAGAGCCTGGATTTTTTACTCAAGGATTTCAATCAAATGCTTAAAAGCAAACAGGTCGGCGGATCGATTCTATATATCGTTTTGCTCGCGCTCGCTATGCTGGCAATTTTTGATACCCAGGTGCTGTCGATCTTTCGCCGTCAGAAAGAGATCGGAACTCAGATCGCTCTTGGGATGACTCGCTGGCAAGTGGTCAGATTATTTACGCTTGAAGGCGCGATGCACGGTGTACTGGCGGCTATCGCCGGCGCAATTTACGGCATCCCCCTGCTGTCGGTGCAGGCGATTTATGGGCTGGCGATGCCGATGGCAACCGATGATTACGGGCTGACCATCTCCGAACGCATTTTTCCGGTTTATAGCGCCGGACTGGTAGGGGCGACGACGCTAATCGTTTTAATAACGGTCACCATCGTCAGCTTTATCCCCACCCGAAAAATTACAAAGATGAATCCAACCGATGCAATACGAGGAAAAATACAATGATAATTTTTCTGTTAAAAGGCTTGATTCGCGATCGCCAAAGAAGCTTATTTCCCATTCTGGTTGTCACCATCGGCGTCATGCTGACAGTTTTGCTCCATTGCTGGTTTACCGGTGTGATCGGTGATATGATCGATGCCAGCGCCAGATTTTCAACCGGGCACGTAAAAGTTGTGACGCGCGCTTATGCGGAAAACATGGATCAGGTTCCGATTGACCTGGCGCTGGTTCAGGTGAATGACTTGCTGAAAACATTGCGGAATGACTTCCCCACAATCCAATGGGTGGAGCGGATCCACTTCGGCGGACTGATCGATTTACCCGATGAAAACGGTGAAACCAAAGCTCAGGGTCCTGCGGTGGGCATGGCGATCGATCTGCTCTCAGGGCAAAGTTCAGAAATCGAGCGCCTCAATATCGGAAAATCGTTGAAACGCGGACAAATGCCGAAGAAATCAGGTGAAATTCTCATCAGCGATGAATTTGCCTCAAAACTCGGTTTGAATCCTGGCAGCACAGCCACGCTGATAAGCTCCTCGATGTTCGGCAGCATGACTATGCAAAATTTCGTTATCGCCGGTACAATCCAATTCGGCATTCAGGTGATGGACCGCGGGGCGATCATTGTCGATATCACCGATGCCCGGATGGCACTGGATATGATCGATGCCTCCTCCGAGGTGCTGGGATACCTCCCTGGCGGAATGTATAACGATGAAGCAGCCGATGTTGTGGCAAATCAATTCAATGCAGCTTACGAGGGCTCAACCGATGAATTTGCGCCGGTTATGCTGAAATTGAAAGATCAAAATGATCTGGCAGGCATGCTGGATTATATGTCGAGTATGATCGCCATCTTTATCGCGGTGTTCATCTTTGCCATGTCGCTCGTGTTGTGGAATGTGGGGCTTATCGGCGGATTGCGGCGCTACGGTGAGGTTGGGATTCGACTGGCTATCGGAGAATTTAAAAGTCATGTGTATCGATCTATGATCTGGGAATCAATACTCGTTGGGATATGCGGCTCATCCGCCGGAACGCTCATCGGATTAGGGCTGGCTTACCTGCTGCAAACCAAAGGACTGGATATCGGCTATGCCATGAAAAACGCAACCATCATGCTGCCCAATGTCATCCGGGCGCACATCACGCCTCCGGCGTATTTTATTGGTTTCATCCCCGGGCTTTTTTCCACGGTACTGGGAACGATGTTATCCGGGATTGGAATTTATCGAAGAAAAACTGCACAATTATTCAAGGAGTTGGAAGTATGATACCTACAATTCGACATCAGGCGCTCACACTCGCCGCATTGCTGTTCGCATTTGCTCTGCTGATTCCGGATTTTTCGGCCTCGCAAACGCCTTCAGGTGAGGAGATATTGCAACGGATCGATGAGAATATTTCATCGGACAACCGGGTGTTTACGTCGCAAATGATCATTCACGGTCGGCGCGGCAGCCGCACGATCCTGTCCAAATCATGGGCTGTGGGTGAGGAAAAAAGCTATTCCGAATACCTGGCGCCGGCGCGGGAAAAAGGCACAAAAATGCTGAAGCTGGAAGATATGCTCTGGATGTATTCTCCCTTCGCCGATCGCATCATCCAAATTTCCGGGCACATGCTGCGGCAATCGGTCATGGGCTCTGACCTGTCTTATGAAGATATGATGGAAGATTCGAAACTGACCCGGCATTACGCCGCCACCGTAACCGGCGATACCACCATCGACGAACGATCTTGCTGGAAGCTGGAATTGACCGCCCGTACCGAAGATGTCGCGTATCATTCCCGCAAACTATGCGTGGATAAAGAACGCTATATCCCGCTGAGAGAGGAATTATTTGCAAAAAGCGGTAAGTTGCTAAAAATACTTGAACTGAAAGATATAAAGCAGATTAAAAATCGCTGGTATCCCGGACGAATGATTTTCAAGGATGTGCTGAAAACTGGCGGCGGGACTGAGTTCGTGATCGAATCCATCGAATTCGACGTGGAGATTCCTGAATATATTTTCTCAAAAGCCAGCCTGAAAAAATGAATAACGGCTTTATGAAAAGTTCATTCCATCCTTGCGCAGCGCACCTCTCCCAGACCGTGCTTCAAATAATGAATTGTTTAATCGATCGATGCGCCATTGACGGTTCACAGGGACGAGAGGTGGGATTTCGAAAAGGCTTCAGGCGCCCGCCTGAACGATCACAAACGTCAGGTCATCGTGTGCGGAATGATGTGCTCTGAATTTTGTGACTTCCTGTAATAACAACGTCTGCAATTGGTCGGGCGGCTTCGCATGATGATGGCAAATAATATCGGCGATTCGCCGCTCGCCAAATTCCTCCAATTTTGCATTTCGCGTTTCATTCAAACCATCGGTGTACATAAAAATCAAATCGCCAGGCTGCAGCGCCAATTTAACCTCTTCCAGTGATTTTTCAAAAAGCCCGTTATTTTCGAGACCGAGTGCAAGCCCCCGGGGTTCGATGCTCAGGCAACGTTGCGCCAGTTGCCTGAAATAGATCAGCGGATTATGCCCTGCACGGCAGATTTGCATTTCCATGGAATTTGGATCGATCAGGGCAATTGTCAGCGTAACAAAGAAATTACGTTTAAGCTGCGCATTGCAAAGTTGATTCATTTTGCAAAGAATTTCCCTCGGGGACTGGGTTTGGCTGACCAGCATCCCCATGAAGCCCTGCAATCGCACCATATACAGCGCCGCTGCAATCCCTTTTCCCGAAACATCGCCGATAATGAGCAGAATGCGCCCGTCCTCCAGCCGGTACAAATCATAATAGTCTCCGCCAACTTCCAGCGCCGTCTCCATGAAGCCGGCAAAGCGCAGCATTCCGATTTTAGACGGCAACCGGGGCAGCAGGCTCAGTTGTATTTCCCGCGCAAATTCCAGTTCATCTTTGGTTTTCAATTTGTCTGCCAATTCAAGCGCCAGCAGGATATTCAGGATAAGAAAACCCAGCACGATGTGGTATACCATGTTGAAAATCAGTCCCCAACCAAACAGGCAGAAGGCGAGGATATAAAACACGCGACGCGCCGGTGATAATTTAAGCAGGAAGCTGATGAATAATTCCTTCGCAAACCGGAGAATGGTGCGTGGCTTTTTGAGATCGGCTTTTGACGGAGATTGGATGCCCTTGCTGTAAAACGAATAAACGTCCGGCGTATCCCGCTTGAGGAGATGTTCAATCTCCGGACGGTTCAATCCACTCAGGTACAGGTGGTACGCTCTTTTCAACATATCGATATGTTTTTGAATTTTGCTCATTGGACGAAGTGATTTTTTAAGTGCATAGCGATTGCGTTTTAAATTGCAGGCAGCTCCACGCTGGCGAACCACTCGATATCAATGTCCGGGAACAATGCATCTCGCATCTGGCAGCGTTCGAGGAATTCCCAGTCATCAGGCGGCAGCGCTTTTTTCCGTTCATAATTTTCCGCCATATCTGCTAAACGGTTAAAATCGGCAATATGTTTCGAAAAACGCGTTTCCGCATAATCTGCTGCTGATCGCGTTGTGATGAGAAATTGCCAATCCGATGCCTGTGCCAGCATCAATTCCCGTGCAGCCTGTCGTACGATTTTTCCGACTTTTTCATCTTGCCGGTGATTCGTGCTTCGCGCCAGCATTTGCATGCGCATTTCGGCAGTATAGAGTTGAATCCAGGTCCAGTCGGTGTCTTTATTCAGCCAAATAAAGTGATAACCGCCTTCACCCCATGAACCTTCAGGCAGGTTTATCAATCTGGCTGAATGCCGCCGGTCGAGTACCTCGGCGCATGTCGCAAGCCGGATATCAGGATCGTTGGCAATGCGTTGGATGACTTTTTTGATGAATCCGATGCCCTCGAACCACCAATGCCCAAAAAGCTCGGTATCGAATGGTGCTGCCAGGAATCCGGTCCCGGCGTGAGACTGGTGGTATTGAGTCAGCTTTTGTTTTATCAGCCCAACAAAATGCGCAGCATTTTCAAACAGACGTTCATCAATCTTTTCAGGATGATAACGCTTTTTGTCCGCCATATCCATCCGGGAATCCGTAACCCGCCAATAGCGCAAGCCTCCGGGAAAATTCTTTTTGTGAAAATCCAGGTACCAACCGTCTCCGGGATAGCCATGCGTGCCGGACCATACCTGAATGCCGGTCTCCGGATCGCGCGCGAATATTGATACCGGCTGGTGCGTTTCGGGCATTGAATTCACCTGGTAGGATTCATAGCACGATTTCTCAAAATCTTCTTCACGCGGATTGAATGCCCTTTCGTATTGCTCCCAGAGCTGCTGCAAACCTTCGAACCGCGCAATGTACACCCCGATTGCTTTGCCACCCTTCAGTGTGGACGAATCCACAAAAAAGTACTCAATGCCATTTTCGCTTAAAAATTCATCCACACCTTTCCTGGGGTAGGCGCGGCGTCCGATGGCTGAATCCACCGGTGGCGCCCATGCATACCGGGGACGATAGGCACATTCCGGCAGCCAGATTCCCCGCGGCTTGCGACCGAAGTGGCGCTGGTGGCACTTGATCGCCATCTTGACCTGCGCCCGGATGCTGGTATCCTGCGATAGCAACGGAAAGTAACCGTGAGTTGCCCCGCAGGTGAAAATGTCCAGATACCCCTTATTCAATAATCTTCGGAATTCGGTGATCAGATCGCGTTGATACCGCTCCACAAAATCACGTCGAATGCCGCGATAAATGGTCTCCCACCAATGCGCCAGTTCGAACAGCTCGGTTTCGCGTTGCTTTTTGAACGTTTTCTGATCGGCAAGAGCAGCATCGATTTTGATCTGCAAATAGGCATCGAATCCCGCTTTAAACGCCTCGTCATCAAGCTGTTCTGCCAGCACCGGCGAAATGCCGATCGTCAACCGGGGCTGAATTCCCTGTTCGATACATTCGTTGATGCAATTCAAAATTGGGATATATGTTTCGGCAGTCGCTTCATTCAGCCAATCGGTTCCGTGGGGCCAGGAACCATGGGACAGCACATAGGGCAAATGAGAATGCAAGACGAAGCTAAAATATCCGACCGGACTATGAGTCATCTGATTCTCCGTTTTGTAAAATTCTTAAGGTTCTGCAAAATAGAGATTTTGGCGTCATTTCGAACGAAACGAAGTGGATTGAGAAATCTATATGCCCTTTAATTTCAATCAATTGTCCGTATTTCTCGCTTCGCTCGAAATGACATTTTTATTTATTTTGCAGAACTCTATTAAATTCTTCTTAATCCGCAAAATCTGTAGCTATAGTCTGTCTGAAAAGCAGTGATTTTTGACAATCAATAAAAAAACAAAAAAGGCGAAACGCGTTCTGTAATGCCCGAATGCTTCCCCGATAAAAACATTCGGGGACAAGCCTATCGGGCATCCATTAGACTTTCTGCACAATGGATTCCCGCCGGGCGGCGCGCCGCTTAAAACATGCGGGAATGACAAAAACGACAGACTATAGCTAACCTTTATTTCGAACATAAAGAAGTGGCATAAGAAATCCGCCTGTCGAAAAGCGTTCACGTAGATCCATTCGATAGAGTATCCGATTATCGGGAAGACTCCGTCATTTCACTTCGTTCCTTGCCGAATCGCAGACTTCCCTGTCATAATCTTCAAAGCGGCATGCAGCCCGCGAAATTGATTTTTCGTGAATTTCGTGTTTTTGGTGGGCTCCGACGTTCAATCAAAGATAAGCAACGCCATTCCGAGAGTCAAGTAATTTCCGTTGACCGGGCAAAAATCTCGTTGCTTTATTGTGAAAAAATACATATCTTACTTTTTAATATCCGAAAAACAACTTGAACCTAAAAAGGAACCAGAACTTATGACCGAACACAAACCGTTTGTTCCTGCAAATGTCGAAATGAAGGATTTCAATGCCAAGACAGTTGTTTTAGGAGTCATCTTAGGCGCAATTTTCGGAAGTGCCAACGCCTACCTGGGATTGCGTGTCGGCTTGACAATAAGCACTGCGATTCCGCTCGCGGTTGTATCGGTAGCAATTTTGCGTATGATGACCAGGGTTTTCGGTCGCTCCACGATACTCGAGTGCAATATTTCACAAACAACCGGTTCCGCCAGTTCATCGCTGGCATCGGGGATCATTTTTACTATTCCGGCGCTGTTTATCTGGGGTTATAAAGAAGCTCCCGGCTACGAACCCACATTGCTGCAAATGACGCTGTTGGCGATGATGGGTGGCGTTCTGGGCGTGCTATTCATGATTCCGCTGCGACCGTTTTTAATTGTAAAAGAACATCAAAGTCTGCCTTACCCCGAAGGCACTGCCAGCGCCGAAGTACTCATCGCTGCCTCAGAAGCCGGTGCGAGTGCAAAGAACGTATTTTTCGGACTGGGACTCGGTGCGCTTTATAAAGGCTTGATAAGTTTGCTGTACCTCTGGCCCTCGAAGATTAAATTATTCTTTTCCGGTTTTTCCAAAGCCCAGCTTGGTATGTCGACCACACCGGCGCTGCTGGGTGTGGGCTATATTTTAGGCAGACGAATCGGCGCGATCATGGTCGGAGGCGGGCTGCTCTCGTGGCTGATCATCATCCCGGCGATTGCCTGGCTTTACGGTCACATCCCCATTGATGAAAACACGCTGGATTATCTGCGCAGCAAGCTCGTGGCAGCAGCAGCAGCTTTGAAACCGGGTGATATTGCCGCGGAAGTCGCCAAACTCCAGAGCATTGACAATCTCAAAAGCAATGAGATTCTTGATATTTATGTCAACATGAAATTAGCCAAATATAAGGTCATCGCGGATTTATCTGCCCAACAAATCTGGGATCTGTATATCCGCATTATCGGTGCGGGTGCTGTTGCCGCTGCGGGAATTATAACAGTCGTCAAATCAATACCCACAATGATCGCCTCGCTGAAAGTAGGCATACGCGAGTTTCGTTCCAGTGCGGTTGAATTAGATAAAGGAAAATTGAGAACTGAAAAAGACCTTTCTTTGAAATACGTATTCATTGGCGTATCGCTGGTTATTTTTTTAATAACCTTAATTCCTGGAATTATTGGCTTTAAAACATCGATAATCATCCCCGGTATCACCGAGCATCAAACATCTATTTTGATGCGGTTCATAAGCGCCATTGCCATCGCTGTTTTCGCCTTTTGCTTTGTCACCGTGTCATCGCGCATTGTGGGGATGATCGGGGTTTCCTCGAATCCGACTTCGGGCATGGCGATTGTGACGTTGCTGGGAACCGGGATTGTATTCCAACTCATCGGGTGGACTGATTTTGCCGGAAAAGTGACGGCATTGACTATCGGAACGATTGTCTGCATTTCCGCATCGATTGCAGGCGATATTTCGCAGGATTTGAAAACGGGCTATCTCGTGGGCGCCACGCCCCGTAAGCAGCAGATTAGCGAAATTATCGGCGCCATCGGATCTGCATTCTTCGTCTGCCTGGCAGTCTACTATTTGGGACGCGCGTATCAGTTCGGCAGCGATCAATTGCCCGCACCCCAGGCAACCCTGATGAAGACGGTTCTGGATGGTGTCATCGGTGGGGATCTTCGTTGGGATCTGGTCGGCATCGGGGCAGGTTTCGCACTGGTAATCGCCCTGCTTCGTATTCCGCCGCTGCCATTTGCCGTGGGCATGTACCTGCCCTTATACACAATGACACCCGTCTTTGTTGGCGGCATGATTCGCCACATCGTCGATCAAAAAAGCGGCGCCAACAAAGAAAATGTGGAAAAAGGAAAGGATCAGGGTATTTTGCTGGGCTCCGGATTGATTGCCGGCGAAGGCTTGATGGGAGTCCTCATCGCAGCGATTGCCGTAGTTCTCTCGAAAGAACCCATATTTCTCGAGCTTTCATGGCCTAAACTTTCGGTGCTCGGAGAAGTCGTGGAAGTAGGACAATTAATATCACTCATCATCTTTTCGCTGCTGGGGTGGCTGTTGTATCGCATCGCGCTGAAATCCAAATCAGGGTGATCGGTTCCGCCCTGAAATTACAAATAAGATTTTTCCTCGCGGCTATTGCTTTTAATAATAATGGTAAGGTTCACATGAAATTTACGAAATACATCATTGCCGTACTCATCCTGATTGCGATCATCGTGCTCTACAACACGCCGGCAATAACCACCTGGCGTTATTTCAATAACGGTGTCAACGCGTTTAACAAGCAGCAATTCGAAGCCGCTGCACAGGCATTCCGGCAGGCAGCATCCCATTCCGACGATCCGATTCTGGTATATAACTGGGTATTATCCCAATCGAAATTCCTCCAAAAATCACTGGCTGGCGACTCGGATGCAGTTCGGCAGGTTCAGCCGAAGCTGATGCGATGCCGTCAAGTTGTGGACAGCCTGCTTCAGGTAAAACAGTTGCCGCAGAACGTGTATAAAAATTCACTGTTCCTTCAGGGCAAACTTCAGCTTGCGTCCGGCGATACCTCGGCAGCCGTCCATTCTTTCAGCCAGGCGTTGGATAGCCAGCGAGATTTTGAGCCCGCACTGGTTGCATTGGCAAAGCTCAAGCAGGACCAGGGAAGCGATCCGGTGAATGATGCGGTGAGGCGATTGGTGCTGAAAATGGCGGGTTCGGAGGAGCCTGGAATTGTCGAGAAGTTCAAGCCGTTTTGAAAGGGGTGTGTTTGTTCGGAAATTTGGGTGAGAAAATCGCCAAAGCAAGCTTTGGCACTCCGGAGTTGGGCAAATTTGGACTTATAATAATCGGTTGGTATCATGACACTTAAATATGCGATTCGTTTTTTTCTGATAATTGGCGCTGTTTTTGCCTCGATTGCGCAGGCGCAACAGCCGTATGAATTGAATCAAACGTTGGATGCGAGTCTGACTTGCGCCGGCGGAATATTAACGCTGGTGGGTTCGTATGTGAGCTCCCGTATCAACCCGCTCAATGAAGATGCGGTCAACCGGCTCTCAAAGGAAAGCATCAATCCGTTTGATCGTCGAGCAACGGAATATTGGTCGCCCGCGGCGGACGAAGCCAGCGACGTTCTGGAAATAACCTATATTGTGCTGCCGTTATCGCTGTTGCTGTCCAACAAAATTCGGGATGATTATCAAACGTATGGCGCTATGTACTTGCAAACAGCGTTGTTTACCGCGGGCATGGTGCAACTCACCAAAGGATTGACGCAACGCGCGCGCCCGTATGCGTATAATCCGGAGCTCGCCATGCAAAGAAAAATGACGCGGGATGCGCGCAGATCGTTCTATTCCGGTCACACTGCAGCAGCATTCAGCTCTGCTGCTTTTATAACGAAGGTGTATTATGACACCTACCCCGATTCAAAGTGGAAACCGGTTGTTGCGGGAACCAGCTTTTTAGGCGCGTCTATTGTGGGATTGCTTCGCGTGAAAGCGGGCAAACACTTTCCGACGGATGTCCTTGTCGGCGCAATGATGGGAACCCTGACAGGTTACCTGATCCCGGAATTGCATAAGAAGGACGCTGCTGACATCATTCAGACGCGGGCGCAACCTGATGGTATTCAATTTTCAGTTCGCTTTTCGTTGAATTAAAGAGCGTGCTCCTGTTTTATGAAATATAAAACTTAAATTTAAAACAACCGGAACCATGAATATTTTTTGTGAGTTTTCAGGATGAAAGCATCGTTTTCGATTACTGGTCGAATCAAGAGCTTCAAATATGCAGGTCAGGGCATTTACACCATGCTGAAATCCCAGCAAAACGCCTGGATTCATGCTGCGGCAACGCTCCTGGTCTGCCTCGCCGGAATATGGTTTGGATTGTCCTCTTCGGAATGGTGTTGGATCATCCTCGCGTGTATCGCCGTCTGGACGGCGGAAGCCCTCAATACCGCATTCGAGTTCCTGGCAGATGTTGCTTCGCCAGGCTATCATCCATTGGTCAAAAAAGCAAAAGATGTCGCTGCCGGTGCTGTGTTGATCGCAGCTATCGGCGCGGCTATTATCGGGATTATCATTCTCGGACCGCATCTATTTCAACAGCCTGGTTAGGATGACACACCCGGCGAAAACCGGGGATAAAATAAAGGACTTTTGCGCATGAAGCTCATTTTTTCTGAAACAAATGCTGACTACGAGCATTATATTTTCCCTTATGCGATCTGGGCGATACCGGAGCCAGGCGAAGCCCCGCACGAATTTTTCGCCAGGGGATTTTTGCCATCGACCAAAGAACTGGATCGGTATTATCTCTGCCGCAGCGTGCGTGTGAATTTGAAAAAATTCAAGCCATCTTCCGAGAATCGGCGCATCTTCAAAAAGAACACGGATATTCAATTCGAACTCATTGAGCGCGCCGATTTCTATTATAATCCGGCGCGGCGCGATTTTTTCAAAAAATATGCGGATATTCGCTTCGGAAAAAATGTGATGAGTTTCCAGCGACTCGATAATCTTTTCAATTCACCCATCACTTCCCATAGTCTGCGCTACGCCGAACAGGATTCGGGCACCGAAGTCGGCGTCGCCACGCTCTTCCTCGATGCCCCGGTCATGGCGCACTACTATTATGCGTTTTATGATTTGAATTATTATGAGCAGAACCTGGGCATGTTTATGATGACGTCGGCGGTTGATTTTTTTGCATCCCGGGGATTCGATTTTTTGTACCTCGGAAGCTGCTATTCACGCAATGCCCTGTACAAAACCCAATTCGAAGGCGCTGAATTTTTCAACGGCGGGCACTGGTCACATAATTTGAATGAATTGAAAGCCATGATCCAGCGCGATCAAAAGAAACAGGATCAGCATTTACTGGAAACCGATGATTTCCTGAATAAATTCTATGATGGTCGGCTGGATGCGTTCCTGCAAAAGGGATCCCTTCGCATACAAATCGATTCGCCTTCTCCGGCGTAAATGAATCGACAGAAAAAGATGACACATTAAATATGAAAAGAAAATGAAATGCTATACGAACAATTGGACACACCGTGTTTGCTGATCAACCTGGATATCGTTGAAAAAAATCTCCGCCGGGTTGCAGATTTCGCACTTGAACAAGGCGTTGCGCTGAGACCGCATGCCAAAACGCACAAAATTCCTGCTCTCGCGCGAATGCAAATCGAGTCTGGCGCGGTTGGAATTTGTTCTGCCAAATTGAGCGAAGCCGAGGTGATGCTCAATGGCGGCATCAAAGATATTTTCATCGCCAATCAGATCATCGGATCGAAAAAGCTTTCCAAACTGATCGAGCTTTCGCGTCGACCCGTACGCCTGTCGAGTGCTGTAGACAGCCTGGCAGGCGCTGCCGCCTTGAACCATGCGATGCAGCAGGCAGAGCTGTGGCATGATGTGCTCATTGAAATCGATACCGGTCTCAACCGCTGCGGACTCGCGGATGAAACGGATCGCCGCTGCGATGAAATCCTCAAACTGGCGGCATTCATCATCAGCAGCAATGGCTTGCGCCTCAAGGGAATTTATACCCACGAAGGTCACATTAATTCAATGATCGATCGGAACCGCGCGGAAGAAAACGCGTTGCGCGTGGGACAGAAAATGGTGCAAATTGCCGAAAGCATTCGCGCTGCCGGATTCGACTGCCCAACCGTAAGCGTCGGCGCCACATCGGTTTATCGCGTGACACCGACCGTACCGGGAGTGACCGAAATGCGTCCCGGCACCTATATTTTCAATGATGCCGGGATGGTGGCTGTTGGCGCGGCTGACTGGAACGATTGCGCGGTTTCGATTTTGTGCAGCGTGATCAGCCGACCGGCAGCGAACCGAGCCGTTATCGACGCCGGTTCCAAAACCTTTTCATCGGATAAATACCCTTTTCAAACCAGCTTCGGCGCATTCAAATATCGACCGGAACTCTCGGTGACCTGGTTGAATGAGGAGCACGGTGTCATCATTGGCGATGTGTCCTGCTTGAAAATCGGCGACAAAGTTGAAATCCTGCCGAATCATGTCTGCTCCGCGGTTAACATGCACGATCAGGCGGTTGCGGTGCGCAAAGGGCATATCGAGGCGGTATGGGAAATCGAAGCCCGGGGCAAACTCACCTGACAGATCGAACGCCAGGTGAATTCCGCCGAATCCGGGCATCACGGCACTACTGAATTTACAGCGAATATAAAGGGAACGTATGTTAGAAGCGATTATTTTCGATAACGATGGCGTCCTCGTTGATAGCGAACCGCTGCACCATGTGGCGGAAATTCAGACGGTCGCGGCTTACGGGTACAAGCTTGAACCGGCAGATTTCATGCGCTATGTGGGCGTCAGCACCGAAATTATGCTCAGAGACTGGATCGACCAATTCAATCTGGATGCAACCGTCGAGGAACTGGGGGAACGCCATCAGGAGAATTTAATCCATCAATTTGAAGCCAACCTGCTGGTGATGCCCGGCATCCCGGAGTTGTTGGCGGACTTGAGCGGGCATTCGCAGAAAATTGCCGTCGCATCCAGTTCAACACGGATACTCGTTCAAACCGGGCTGCAAAAACTGGGACTCTGGGACTATTTCGATGCCATTGTTTGCGGCGATGATGTTCAGCGAACCAAGCCCGATCCGATGATTTATTTCGAAGTTGCCCGACTGCTCGAGTTACCGCCCGCTGCCTGCATTGTTATTGAGGATTCCTTCACTGGTGTCACAGCGGCGAAAGCTGCCGGAATGTGCTGCATCGGCTATCAAAGCGCCAATAGCGGGCAGCAAGACCTGTCACAAGCGGACTACCTGATCACCCGGTTCGATGAATTGCGCAACGGCAAGCTGCCGGACATTTTCAACCGCTGCGCCCGGCGCTGTGAATGAATCGTCCGCGATTGGCGCGTGCAATTATCGTAATAATTCAGCACCCTTTGAATGCACCTAAAAAGATGATTTACGATTAAAGATTAACGATTTTTGATTTACGAATTTGAACCTTCGCAAATCGCATATCGTTAAAGCTTGTTCTGAAATCAAAAAAAATGGTAATGAACTATTCTCAATAGTATACCCACGATAGGAAAAAACGGTACGTCCATGCCATTCAGGGCTGAAATTCAAAGACCATTTCGAGTGAGGAATTTCAGCGATGAAAACGCGTGGTGCGTCGAAGCGCGAGCGGTCGAAATCGATTCAAAAAGTTACCTGTCGGTCATCAACTGGCTGAAGTATCCGGTGGAAGTTCGGATTGCGGCGAACCATTCGCGCGGGCAAACCATCAGGCTCAATGGGCAACCGATCAATTTATTTGATAATCGTCGTGTAGATATTTCGAGGAATTTGATACTTGAACCGATGGCACCGCTGCTTTTAGAGGGGGAGCTTGAATAGCATCAATGAGAGATGCCGTAAAGACTTCGGATAAATAATAATAATCAGATGGTTTGAGCCGCGTGGAAAAAGGTAACCTTCTGCAAAAATTTTCTGCTACAACCGATGTTGTGGATTTCGGATAAAATTTTCAATGCCTCTGGAGAAGGTTACCTTTTTTAGTCACAAACAATCCGACTGGAATTCATGTATCGGACTGTATGGCAATGTTTTAGTTTTGGTTTCCGGCTTCCAGCTAGTTGATAATAACGCCTGAGATATATGTTAATTATCTTATTTTCGATCCGACAATATTGCACTATTTCAACAACAGCATCTTTCTAGAATAAGAGAATTCATCAGCTTCCAGCCTATAAAAATATATTCCTGATGCAACAGTTTTCCCTGAATTATCTTCACCACCCCAGTTGATTTCAAAATGCCCTGCGTTTTGACGTTTATCAATTAACGTAGTGATTTTCTGACCGAGTAAATTGTAAACCTGTAATTTAATGTGAGATGCCTGCGGTAAATAGTACCTGATGATTGTCTGAGAATTGAATGGATTTGGATAATTATCAAACAAGGCATACTGCTTGGGTAGCTTATTATTATCAGCTTCGGTAACTTCTGTTAATGGATCCGTGGGATGTATGGCGATATCATCTAAAAACCAGCCTTTTAGCGTTTTTATTGAATCGGTGACCAACCGAAAGCGCAAATGCACGTTTTCGAATCCAGAGCCGCAGAATTGGGATAAGGAACGCTTCTCTTCTTTCCAGTACGGTGAATTGCCTGTGTATCCTTCTCCTAGAACGCTCCACGTTTGTCCGCTATCTGGACTTATCTCTACATACCCAAAATCGTGATCTTTTTCAATGAAATAACGCGTCCAGTAGGAAAGATGCGCTTTTTGTAATCGTGAAAAGTCAAAGTCGGTTCCAGTAACTATCCAGGTGTTAGCATTGTTTTGAGAGTTATGTTCGGGACTATCATTCAAGCAATAATTGCCGGAATGAGGCATAAATTCGGAAATTCCCCAACCCGGCTCTGATAAATGCCATTTGTATAAATCGGACTCGAAATCATCAACCAACTCGGAAACGGTTAAGCTTGTTTTCAGTGTATCATTTAACTTATTCTCATCGATTGACAGACTTGTATAAAAGGTTACGTCATAACTATCTTGCTCCAAAGGATGCCAGCGTTCAAAGCACAATTTTGCGATTTCAAGGCTTTTCAGAGAGTCAACGATTACTTTATCGGAATACACCGGATATCCATTCCTGTCAATTTCACATGTAACTGAAATATTCAACTCTGAGTTTTGACCGATATTTCTTATCTGCACTTTTGGTGTATAATTTAAGTAGGCATTTATGGCTGATACATTTTTAGGACCCGCTTTGGATTCAATATCGTGCTGATAAACAATATCAGGTGCAAATACTTTATCTAAAAATCGTAATCCCCTTTTTATTGCATCGTCCCACAAAGCATGACTGCCGGGGTAGGTGTTGTACTTGTGAGGAATTCCTAGCCAATCCAATTCATGGTGGAACGGATCATTATATGGCTTGCCTTCTTCCGTTGCGTTAAAGTATATGGCTAAATCGTTCGTATAAATTGAGGGATTTTGAATGAGAGTTGCCGGATCAAAATTCGCCATCCAGCGATCATAGAAAATCGAGTCGATAATAGCTCCCGTGCTGTCGAGTGGGAAATCAATTTGCCACTCAGGCATATTGGGATTTACCAGGTTGGGCGAAAAGACCATTGAATAGGCAATCCACAAATCCGTATAAACCTTTTTCGAGCTATAGCGGTAAGGAGGACCCGAGTATTCGGACAAAACTAACGGCACCTCTTGTAAGAGCCCTATTGTTGATAACATTCCATCATGAGAAACAAATGCAACAAACTTTTCGCTGTTTCTAATAGCCATACGAGCGGAGCCTTCACCGCCCATGGAAAATCCGCTTAGCGCACGATGCTCCCGGTGAGAGGAAACATTGTATTTAGATTCTTCTAACCAATTTAATAAGTCGACGCTGATCACGCTCTCATACTTACCATGCAGAATCGAGTCAAGATAATTGTGATAATTAAAAAACTGCCTGGTAAGGTGTGGGCATTTGATGTCTGGCCAAACAACAACGAGTGGACGAATTTCACCGCTGCTAATTAGAGTGTCGATATACGGCTTTGTGAAACTCGAGGTATTAAGGTAGTTCATGCCACCTGCCCCATGAAGATCTATAAGCAATGGATAGGGGAAGCTCTCCTCCGAGTAATCAGGCGGCAGATAGATTTTAAGTGCAATCGCCGTATCTAAACTGGGTGAGAAGAATATTTCATCGACAATTTGACCCTCTTGAGCCAGTGCTGATGTGATAATTACTAGTGAAACTAATGAAATAAAAATCAGGTGTTTCATTTTCATTCTCCTTTCGCTTACATTACCTTAAATTTATTATTAAAGAATCAAAATTAGTGGTAATAAATTTGTCTGAAAAAATTTAAGAAAAAGTCAGAATAATATCTAACACAGCAGGAACGAGCTTTAGCACAGAAGGGATATTGGGAAATTTATTTCAGACAGTGGAGCAGCAAATTTTTCAATCGTTATTTAGTGCTCCTCTCCATAAACTCTTGAATGGTTGGAAACAGGAATGATATACCAAGAAATAATAAGGTTAGCTAAAATCGGAGTGTTGATCCTTTGCACAAAAGGATTATTCAGGATTCAATTTTTTTTAAAATAACAACGATTCCATCATTTAGTTGCCAGGCATTGATAAAATCATTAAAAGGAATATAATACTCTTTTTCGTCAAAATTCGGATCGTTAATGATCATATATTCATCATTGTAACCATTTACAACAACGGAGTGCAAACAACTCTGCTTCCAATGCGCAAAATATTATGTCCAAACTAAAACGATACAGGGAATTTTATTGTCATTAAGATATGTTTTTAATTCTTCCAGTGACCAGAATTCAATTTTTGCGTAGATGCTGTAGATTTCAGATAGTGAGAGAATATTTATGATGTGAGTTCCGGAAGGTTTGGTCTTTAATTTTGTCCTCAATTCAGCCTCGGAAACCTTGATGTTGAAGAATTCAAGAAGCATTTTTAGACAGGCGGGAATACAGCTAATATCAGTTTCCTGTTTATAATGAGGTTTGTTGATAAAGATGTTCGGCATTGGCTTCGATCTCACGAATTGAGGTTGAATTTTCTAATAACAGATTGCCATTGATGGCTTCGATTAATATATAGCCAATCTGTCCTAAAAAGCCTTTTTCAGGAGCTGAATATCCAACAGGAACCTTCCAAACCAAACTATCACTTTTAACCAAATCAGGCTCCAGTGCATGGATTAAATTTCCCGTATTCATCAATAGATAGCGGTTGACTTTTTGTTTGGCTACAAAAGAGGTGATATTAAATTCTCCCTGCAATTCAAATTTGAATTGTATATTTTTCGCTTTGGGAATTTTCATCTTTTCGAATTCAACGTGGGACATAATTTTTGCCTCTAAAAAATTGTATTGCTGTATAAAGACAGCTACATAATTTATAATTAAATATAATAAATTGACGTTGTTGTGTCAAGCCTAAAAATCAATTTTTTTAAGTATGCCTAAAAGATCGGTGGAAATTAATATAAGTTTTATTTATATTTAAAATGATTTCAGGAAAAAGAAGTGTCAACTCATTGTATCGAAAATAATGCAGGAATATCATGAAAGATTATGTTCCACTCATTCGGTATATCAAAAAGATTTTGCCTTTTGTGGATATAAATGTAATCAAGGTTATCATCAAGTAACGGCGAGTGCGCAAGAGCGATTTACTCAACATAATTATTGAAATTTGTGTCACTCGATTTATAAAAAATCATCCACCATACTCAGACGGCGCTACCCCATATTGCTCCTTAAAACTTCGCGCAAAATAAGAAAGATGATTAAAACCGACTTCGTAGGCAATTTCGGAGATGGTACCAAACTGCTGCTTGATAAGAATGGCGGCGCGTTTCAGGCGCAATGTCCGGATGAATTCATTGGTTCGCTGCCCCACAAGCCCTCTCAATTTGCGATTGAGGTGCGCGCGGCTCAGCGCCATTTCCCGGGCGAATGTTTGTGCATTGAAATCAGGATCAGTGATATTTTTTTCAGCGACGTCCATTGCTTTTGCCAGAAATCGCTGGTCAGCCGATGTCACCGGGAAATCGGAAATCTGCATATCCAGTGCCGGGAGCTCTTTTCGCAATTTTACCTGCAACGTGTGCTGGAATTCAATCAAATTACGGATGCGCAACAATAATTCCTGCTTTTCAAATGGCTTGGTTAAATAATCCACCGCGCCTAATTCCAATCCTTTTAACTTGCTTTCGCCTGAGCCTTTGGCGGTCAGGAGTATCACCGGGATATGGCTGGTCAATTCGTTGGACTTCAATTTTTGGCAGAATTCAAAACCGTCCATGCAGGGCATCATGACATCGCTGATAACAAGGTCGGGTATCTCTGCGATTGCTTTTTGATAACCCTCTCCCCCATCTTTGGCTTCAATCACTCGATATTCAGAATCCAACATTTCAGCGATATAAGAACGCATATCCGGGTTGTCTTCGACCAGCAGGATAATCGGCAGGTCGGATTTTGCGCCCGCCGGAGGCATCTCTATAGCGATTTCTGAATTGGCCTCTTCGCCGCCAAACACGGCGGCGTTGTTCGAAGCCCCTGGCTCAACATCGGGATGATGAAGTGCATCACTCGCGATCTCTTCCGGTTTCAAATGCGCTTTGCCTGCAGGCAGAGAGATAGTAAAAACGCTGCCAACTCCTTCTTCGCTGATGACGCTAATATCACCGTGATGCAATTTCACCAATTCGCGCGTAAGCGCCAATCCGATTCCGGTCCCATCCTTTCGACTGGTTCGCTCATCGCGAAAACGGTAAAAATAATCGAATATGCGCGACAATTCCGCTCGTGGAATGCCGCATCCGGTATCGGTGATTCGGATATCAACAGAAGCTGCCAGATCTGTATTTATGCGAGAACCAGGCGGCAAAACAGCTACTTCTACCGTGCCCCCGGAGTCAGTGTACTTCAATGCATTGGATATCAAGTTGACCAGTGCTTTTTCCATTTTGTCAGGATCGAGATAAATTTCTAGTGAATCAAGTTCATTCGATGCCATTAACTTTAATTTTATATTTTCGCGTTTGGCATACGATTCAAACGACGCCATACTTAATTTGATGAATTTTATCAATTGTACGGGGCAGGCTTGCAGGACTAATTTCCCGCTCTGAAGTTTCGATAAGTCAAGTAATTGATTCACCAATCGTTCCAGGCGATATGTGTTGCGCAGCATCATATCGATTACTGAGCGCTTTTCAACGGTCTTTGATTCATCCAGCAGATCTTGTAGCGGACCTTTGATCAATGTGAGCGGCGTTCGAAATTCATGGGAAATCCCGGCAAAAAAACGGGATTTGGCTTGGTCCAATTCTTCTAATTTCGTGGCGTGTTCTGCTCTCAGCCTGAGTTGCTCCTTTGTCAATTTTCGCCGGTACTGAAGACGGATGACTAAAACCAGCAGAGATAATCCCAGAACACCGTAAGCGATATAAGCCATACGTCTTTCATACCAGAACGGGGGAATGGTAAATTGAATTGAAGCGCCGTCCTTATTCCATAAGCCATCGTTGTTGCAGGCAATGACACGGAAGGTATAATCTCCCTGAAGCAAATTGGTATAGTAGGCAGAACGGCGCGTTTTTGCATTAATCCAATCGTGGTCATAGCCTTCCAGTCGATATTTAAACCGAACCCGTTCAGGTATCGCAAAACTCAGGGCAGTGTATTTGAATTCGATATCACGGTCGGAAGGTCGCAACCGGATCGGATTTTCTGTTAAGCGATAGGTGCTATCGTTGCTCATAATGGATTCAATATAAACCGGCGGTTTAACGGGATTCGTGGGAATATGATTGGGATCGATGGTGACAATTCCGGCAATGGATGCAAACCACAATTTACCATCGCGGCTGCGCCAGGCGCACGGCTGTTTTCTGCCATTGCATTCGGCTTCGCGCATGCCATCCAGGTGGTTGTAAACGGTGCACGTAAGGCTATCTGATTTGTGCCTGGCGTAATCATCCAACTGCTGTTTCTTCACACAAAACACGCCTTTGTTGGTGCTGAACCAGAGTTTGGCGCTGTCATCTTCTAAAATAGAAAATAAGCGATCGCAAAATAAACCATCATGAACCGAGAAATTTGTGTATTCGCCGTCTTTGAAACGATATAATCCAAGGTTGTCCGTACCAATCCAGAGGCTGCCTTCCGTGTCTTCGTACAAGGCATTAATTCCATCGGAAAGTAACGCGGGTAAAATGCCTTCACGTGTGATTTGATCATTGGTAAGCTTGTAAAGTCCGGCGTTCCTCGTACCGAACCATACAACACCATTTTGGCTTTGTGCAATTGCGATTACATCGAATTTTGAAAAAGGAGGCGGGGCAAATGGGTAATCAGTCATTTTTTTGTTTGTATATTTATGGATCATTGCTGCTGTTCCCATCCACAATTCCTGCTGTTTGTTTTCAAATAGCGAGAAAACCACTTTTTGTGCCATGGGCACATCCTGAATTGCTTGCATTATTTGGTTGCGAAAGAACCGAATAATTCCGAATTTCTCCCCTCCGATCCAAATTCCGCTACTGGACGCTGGTATGACGGAACAAATAGCAAGAGGAACGACTTTTTCATGGTCAAAATTCCTGACCAGATCGCGACAAAATGACGAAATGCCTGCATCCCGAAATCCAGCCCACATATTTCCGGATTCATCTTCACATACAGTTAAACCCCAATTTGATGGAAATCCTTCGCTCATGCCATACGATACAAATTTATTATCTTTTAGTTGGGCTAATCCACCCTCAGTTGCAAACCACAGGCTGCCTTCCCGATCTTCCATCACAGATATTAAATAATTATTGTTTCCGGGTAATCCATTTTCAATTGTAAGGCTATCGAAGCGCCCATTCGCAAATCGAATAATGCCCACACCATCAGCGCAAAACCACAAGTTACCATCCCGGTCTTCTAACATATCCCAGATTGGATTTTCTAAAAGGACTCCCGTGGCTACCTTCTTGCGTGACTTTTGATTGTGGTTGCCACAATCAAATGGAATGACTCTATCATCTTTGATACAGGATATTGCAGGCCAAAGATGTCCTAAAAGAATAGTGCCGGATTGTTTTTGATATAAGGAGCACGTACGAGATTTTATGTCCAAAGAAGTAAGGCTATCATTCGTAATAATATTAATCACCCAACTGCGTCCCCCTACGAGTAGACGACCATTTTGATCTTCTAATAACGCTTCTATGCCGAATACATCTCTCCCGTCTACCGGGGTGTAATTTATAAAACGATTGTTGATTAAGTGGCTTACACCGTCTTCTGTGCTCATCCATATCGAATTATCTTTCGCAACAACAATTTTTCTGGCTATATTATTTGCCAATCCATCGCCAGTATCATAACTGGTGAACTTGAAACCATCGAAACAACTGATCCCGCCGCCATGGGTTGCCAGCCACAATATCCCATCGGCATCCTCATCAATATCCCAAATGAAATTGCAGCGCAGCCCGGGGTACTCTTTTTTATCGTATATTTTGAATTGCACCCCGTCAAAGCGCACCAGTCCTTCCTGGGTGCCGATCCAAATATAGCCTCTGGAATCCTGAAATACTTTTTTCAAGGAATTCATGGGCAAGCCATCTTTTGCCTGGTAAATTCTTATGTCATATTGGGTAATTCGTTTGTTGGGATTTAAAGCAAAAAGATGGAATGCGCAGATCATGTTTACCATGAGTAATCGGAGAAGCTGTCTCCGGATAAATGAGATCATGGGCAGATTCCTTTTTCATGTATTTTTTTTAATGAGACAGGATAACAAGATAAATGAGAATTATATACATTCTGTCAAAAATCAGTTGAATTGGTGCGTGCAACCTGCATAAACTTTTCACTCCCGCCAATCCTGAATATTCAAATTCATCAAACCGGCGGCTTTTGCCCATTGAACGGCTGCGGTGTAATTCAAGGTAAGCGGGATCGGTTTTCGTGGCTGATGTCGGTTCCAACTGGAAGTAAGAAAGTGGTGCTGGATTCGGATGCAGATTTTTTATTTTTCAATTGTTCTATAAATATCATCCTGAAAATTCATGTCGTATTTGCTTGATGGGGAAAGCGCTAAACGCCAAAGCAAGCTTTGGCACTCCTCAGCTAGAGTCGTCGGAGGTGAAAGCCGCCGTCGACGTTGATGATTTCTCCGGTTGAAAATGGGAGCAAATCGGTGGCGAATGCAAGGACTGCGCGTGCGATATCTTCGGGAGTTCCCCAGCGCTTGATCGGCGTGAGACCGTTTGCGATCAGGTTATCGTATTTCGCTTTGACCGGCGTTGTCATGTCGGTGTAAATGATACCCGGTCGCACCTCATAAACGCAGATACCGTATTCAGCCAGACGATCGGCGAACAGCGCCGTCATCATGCTCACGCCGGCTTTTGATACGCAGTATTCGCCTCGCGATGGGGATGAGGTGAATGCCGAAATGGATGAGATATTCACGACTTTGGGAGTCCGCTCCGGGTGCTGCTTTTTCTGCTCGATCATCCAGTTGGCGACAAGCTGCGTCAGAAAATAGGGACCTTTCAGGTTGATGGTCAAAACGCGGTCGAAGCTGTCTTCGGTCGCTTCAAGAATGTCCAGTCGCTGTTTTGGCGCGACGCCGGCGTTATTCACAAGCAAATCGAGCCGCCCGAAACGCGCCTTAATTTGTTCAACGAGAGATTTGCGCTGTTCCGGATTTGAGATATCGGCTTGCACATAAAACGTGTCAGCGCCTTTTTCTTTAATCGCCTGAAGTGTTTCTTCAGCTTGCGAGGGATCAACAATATCGTCGATGACGACATTAAATTCGTTCTCTGCTAATTTTTCCGCAATTCCCCGACCGATGCCGCGTGATGCACCGGTGATGAGTGCAACCTGTTTTTCCATTCACATTCTCCGTTTTATTTTGCTCGAAATTTTTGGGTGCTTAGAATAAGATAAGAATTCCCAATGATACCCGTATCGAAATCAGGGAGCGATTTACCCGCTCTGCCGCAAATAAGCGTCAATTTCGTTGGCAGCGCGCAAACCTTCTGCAACCGCTTGTACCGCAGTGGTTCCGCCATTCACAATATCGCCGCCGGCAAATACACCTTTTCGGGTGGTTGCCTGGGAACCTGCTTTGACTGACACCAAACCGTTTCGCGTGAATTCAACGTCCTGCAGCAGAATCTGGATACCGGGATCGACCTGCTGACCGATGGCTTCGATTACCAGATTTACCGGCAATTCCGATTCGTCCCCCGCCTGAATGATTGGCTGGCGGCGTCCTGAATCATCGGGTTCTCCCAAAACGGTTCGCGCCAATTTAATCGCGCGCAGCTTGCCTTGTCCATCGGTCGAATAGCCGGTTGGTTGGGTCAATAGCAATAGATGAATCCCGGCATTGAGCACGTCAATCCGTTCATCGGGCCACGAAGGCATTTCGTTGAACGAGCGGCGATATATCAAATAAACGTCCTGTGCTCCCAGTTCTTTGGCTGCCAGCGCTGCGTCGATGGCGGTATTCCCGCCGCCGATCACGGCAACCTTTTCCGGAACCGAAAGAATTTGCCGGTCTTTTACATCCGACAAAAACGTCAGGGCTTCGACGACGCCCGAACCCGCATTTTCGAATAAAGAAATCCCTTTCTGCAGCCCCATTCCCAGAAACACAGCGTGATATAATTGCAGAATATCATCCAGCGTGAAATTGCGTGAGATGCCCATCCCGAGCTTCCAGCTCAATCTATCTGGTGGGATGCCTGCGAAGAGTGCCTCAATTTCATCGTCCACATTTTTGTACTGAATGCGCGAGCCGGGCAATACCGACCGCACGATACCGCCGGGATGCTCCTTTGCATCGAATACAGACACGGAATGACCTTTTTGCAGCAAAGCCGCGGTGCAGGTGATGCCGGCGACTCCGGCACCTAAAACGGCGATATGTTTGCCTGTGCGTTTTTCCGGGTATTGAATGCGCGCGATTCCCTTCTCGCGTGCCAATTGCGACACTTTGCGTTGAACATCCCGAATGCGTATCGATTGCCCTGAAAATATGCGTTCGATACATCCGCCTTCGCACTGCTCGCTGGCAGGACAGACAAAAGCACAAATTTCCGGCAACAGATTTTTTTCCGTCAACGTACGGTATGCGGTTTCAATATCACCGCGGGCAAACGCTTTGATAAATCCGGGAATATTCACCTCTGCGGGACATCCTTCCTGGCAGGTGGGTGATTCACAATCGCGGCAGCGTTCGGCTTCGAGCATGAGTTCATCCAACGACAATTTGCGGGTATTTCGATAGATGGGACCGTAGATTTCGCTATCGCGAACCACGCAGCCGGTTTGTACGCCGTCGCGCATGAGCTGGGTGCAGGCAGAGCAGGTGACGCAGGTTTTCTTCGGATTCATTGCGCCGGTTTCGATCAAGTCTTTTACCGAGTCCGGGTACGCGAACATGCCGCGACCCTGCCCGATCAATGTCGCACCGCCGTATGCGATCACTGCTGCGGCGACATTGGGCAAAAAATGCCTGAGCCAGCTATAGCCTGAAGCAACCACGGGCAAATCCGGGTATGCCTCCTGAATTTGACGGGTGATGCCGACGAGCCGGATAACGCCTTCCAGCGGGTGTTCTTCCGGTACTGCAACGTTCTTCACCGGAAAATCGAACGGTCTGCCAAAATGCGGATTGAAATACGGATTTCCGATACTGATGTTGATCAGCGGAAAACCCAGGGCTTTCAATATGCCCACCAATTTAACGGGTTCGGTTAAATCGGGCAGCCGGCAGTCCGATTCGCGCATGCCAAAACCGTACGGATAACTGATGGCATCGAACACATTCAAGCGCGTGGTGATGAATGCATCGGGCACTGCCGCATGGATTTTTTCGAGGGTCTCCCGCAAAAATCGTGTGCGGTTTTCAAACGAGCTGCCATAGCGACTGTTTTCGCGGGTGAAGGATGCCAGCAATTCCGAGACAAGGTAACGGTGACAGCTTTTCACATCCACGCCATCGAAGCCGGCTTGCGCTGCCAATTGCGCCGCATACACGTATTTCGCCTGCAAGTCGTCCAGTTCTTCATCCGTAATCAGCGGATAGTCCGGCGGCAGGTTATGTTTGGGATCGAGTATCGGGCTATGATGCGCGATGATGGGTTTTGGCTTGCCTGCGGGCTTGCTGTACCTGCCCGAATGCGTCAGTTGCAGGATGAGCACCGGGCGATGATCGGGACCCATGCTTTCGTATGCAGCCCGATGTGTTTCTTCGACTAATTGCTTGAAAATATTTACATTTGAATCATTTATATAAAATTGTCCCGGATTCGATCTGGCTTCGGGCGCAACAGCGGTTGCCTCGATCCAGATCAGGCTTGAGCCGCCGGCGGCATAGCGTTGGTAGCGCCTGAAGGCGTAAGGTCCTGGCGTGCCGTCAAAAGTCGCATCGAATCCCTCCATCGGGTGGATGCAAAAGCGATTGGCTAATTTGTGTTTATCAATTGAAATCGAATCGAATAAATTTGATATATCATTGGTAATCGGAATTTCCAGATTGAGCTTTTCAGCTTCCTGTTTCAAATGCTCCAGATTTTTGATGTGAAACCGTTGATGCTTAGCCATACAGTGTCTCCGTTGATACACATTCAAACCATAATTTTGATAGAACCTGCTCGAAAGGTACGTTTTTTTTACTGAATTGTCAATGAATTTTTGGATGGGGATTTTGGAGATTTGTTCGACGTGTTTGTGCCTGACCGAAAAGTCTTTTCTCTTCACCATGAACGGAGTCGGAAGGTGATAAGCTATTGTTTTTAAATTATGCTTTGACTACGCTCGACATGAAGATATTCGTTGTCGCTCTGGCGCTGAACGATTACCCGGCGCTAAAAGAAATAGCTTGACATAGCATACGAATTTTCTTATATTAAGAAGTAGCAATGGTGAAACTCCTTAATTACTATTTTACTTAGCTTTATAACGTGAAAATCATTCATTGATTTTCAGCCTGAAAACACATTTTTGCAAAATCGATGAGCTTTAAAAACCCAGGAGAAACACTATGCGAAAGCTTTGCAAAAAAGCGGCTTTTGGATTAGCATTAAGTGGCGTTTTATTTCTAGCCGGATGTCAGCAAGAGGGTCTTTTCGAAAAAACTACCTATTATTATGATTTACAAGTATCTACTAATAGTGGCAATTTACCGGGCGAAAATGTCACGCTGAGAAATGCTATCATTCTGATCAACGGAAAAGACCGGGATGCTATCAGTTATGTCAGCGGCACATATCTGTACCGGATTCCGATGAAAGATATTAACACCATTCAATTTGATGCACAGCGCGCTTCGGGTCGCTACGATGAACCCGGCGGCTGGGATTTGAGCATGAAGATCCTGACAATTTCGAACGAAACCATCAAAGCGGATTCGATCCCGAATTTTTTTGTCAGGGGATTTCAGACAAAATACGTTGAGCGCATTTTGAGAAATGATGCCTCAAATTTTGACATCAAAGGAATAAGAATCCTGAGACAATATACTAAATACGATCCTTCCCGACAGCAAGGATCTCAGTCAAGCTCAGAAGGGTATTCAGGGAACCAGGGCGAATATTCTGATACGCAAAAGGAGACGCAAACAGATGGCTCGCAAACAGGAAGCCGAAGAAAAACCGGTCGTAGCCGAAGATAGCGCAACCAGTGAGAAGCTCCGTCAAATTGATTCGGAATTGATTCGATTACTTAGTGAACGTAAAAAAGCAATTGCCAATATTCCGGAAGCGGGGTATCAAATTGGTGAAGAGGAAGCGCTCCTTTCGCAAATTATCAACCTTGGTAAAAAATATGATTTGGACGCTTATTTTGTCAATAAAATTTTCAAAGACATACAGGATTACTTCAAACGGCTGCATCAGGATCGCCTTGCGGATTATCACCGGCAAGCTACAGTTGCAGACGATCAAATTGTGGTGGCTTTCCAGGGAATTGAAGGCGCATACAGTCATCTCGTCGGGCAGAAGTTTTTCGCTTCGAGGCTCGATCGTGTGGTATTCAAAGGACTGTTGACATTCCGGGCAATTCTCGAAGCGGTGGAGAAAGGGGGAGCCGATTACGCGATTTTGCCAATCGAAAATACCACTGCCGGCAGCATCAATGAATCGTATGATTTGCTGGCGCAGACGAAATTATCCATCATCGGCGAAGAAATTTTGCCTGTCGATCACTGCTTGATGGCGATAGAAAACGTACCGTTATCTCGAATCCGTCGTATCTATTCGCACCCCCAGGCACTTGCACAATGCAGCACCTTCCTCTCAAGCCTCGATCACTGTACCGTCGAAAGTTTTGTCGATACTGCGATGGCAATCAAAAAAGTGAAAGATGATCAGGACCTATCCGAGGCGGCGATCGGCAGCGAGGAAGCAGCACAGCTTTATGGTTTAACTGTGGTCAAAAGAGATATCGCCAACACGCGCGAAAATTATACCCGCTTTTTCATCGTCGCCCGGGAGCCGGTGAAATATGATGAACGCATCCCTTGCAAGACGTCGCTCATTATCGCTACCAAGCATGTCGAAGGCGCGCTGGTAAATTGCTTGAATGTGCTGGCGAAACATCATCTGAATTTGACCAAGCTGGAATCACGACCGCGAGCAAATGTCCCCTGGGAATATTTATTTTATGTTGATTTCGAAGGCAATTTAGAGCAACCCAATGTGAAAATCGGTTTGGAAGAATTAACCGGCGAGGTCAGTTTTATGAAAGTGCTGGGGAGCTATCCGGCAAAAACAAACGGCATTCGCCGCCAGGCAGATACTGAAATCGCTGCTCGGAATACGACGCCGATATCCGATACTGAACCGCCTCCGGAACGCCCCAAAGGAAAAATAGCTATTCCGGAGAAGAAACCCTACCGTCTCGCTGGCAGATTCACCAAAGCAGAGGACACCCGGCTGAAGGTGAAAAATGTTGTAATCGGTGGGGGCACGTTCGTCGTGATGGCGGGACCATGTGCCGTTGAATCGGACGAACAAATTAATTTATGCGCAAGAGCCGTGGCGGAAAATGGCGGAGATATTCTGCGCGGCGGCGTTTTCAAACCGCGTACCTCTCCCTACAGCTTTCAGGGGCTTGGTTTTGAGGGATTGGAACTCATGGCGCACGCAGGTGAACGCTATGGTTTGCCGATTATCACTGAAGTGCTGCACCCGACCGATGCTGAGAAAATTGCCAAACGCGCCGATATTTTGCAAATCGGAGCCCGTAATATGCAAAATTTTCCGCTGCTGCGAGAGGTTGGACGCCTGAATAAGCCAATCTTGCTGAAGCGCGGCATGATGGCATCTATCGATGAATTATTGGCGGCGGCTGAATACATCCTTTCACAGGGGAATCAACAGGTTATCCTTTGCGAGCGCGGCATTCGTACGTTTGAAACCGCCACCCGGAACACACTCGATCTTTCCGCTGTGCCCGTGCTGAAATACCACAGCCACCTGCCGGTCATCGTCGATCCGTCACATGCCAGCGGCGATTGGAAGTGGATCATTCCGCTGGTCGAGGCATCACTGGCTGTCGGTGCCGATGGCGTCATCGTAGAAATTCATCCGGAGCCAGAAAAAGCGATGAGCGACGGAGAGCAATCTTTGAACTTCAAGAATTTTGAAGTCATGATGAAACGGTTGCAGCGATTAAAAAACCTGCTTAAATAATCCCAAACTCGCCACTTGAGTATTTGAACGATGAACGAAGCAAAAATTTCAATCTTTATTATTTTAACGTCACATAATTGAAAACCCGATAGCTGTTTGACAATTCTACGCATTCACCTGAAAAGGAGCAACGAGATGTCAAAGATTATAAACGAAGGCATTTGCCGCTTTTGCATGCAGACGTTCTCTGGGCGATCGATAAGCCGGCATCTCATCTCGTGCAAGGCAAAGAAAGCCCGGGATGAAAATTCCGCCGCTTCCGCCAAAAAAACGCATGACATTTTCCATCTGAAGCTCGAGAGCTACAAGCCATATTGGCTGCACATCGAGATGAAAGCCGCAGCCAGGCTTTCTGAACTCGATGATTTTCTCAGACGAATTTGGCTGGAGTGCTGCGGGCATTTGAGTGAATTTACCATTGATGGCATGCGTTATTCCGATTCCGGGGACGATGGATGGGGACCGGAGCCCGAATCATTGAAAACACCATTAAAAAATGTTTTGGGCGCAAAATCGCGGTTCGGGTACGAGTATGACTTCGGCTCAACCACGCAAGTTGTCGGAACGGTGGTCGCCCTGCGAAATGGCGTTTTGAGTAAACCAGTAGAAATTTTAGCGAGAAATAGTCCCCCGACCTATCCCTGTGAAAACTGTGATGCACCCGCTACCCAATTTTGCTGCGAATGCGAAACACTCATTTGTGATAATTGCCTGGCACAGCACGAATGCGATGAGGAAATGCTGCTGCCGGTCGTAAATTCGCCCCGTTTTGGCGTTTGCGGTTATTGTGGCGAAAGCGATACAGATGATTTTTTGATTCGAAAATAGCCCGATCCAGTAATCCAGCAGCTCTGATTTTATCGCAGTTGCCAGAGAATCTGTTGATCGCGAGGAATCAGCGAATCAGAGCAACAACTATTTTCTGGATTCGCCTTCATTCGCCAATATCACCAAAAAGCAATTGCGCGTTTCATGCACTTGTTAATGAAGGCTCGAATCGTAACCATTCACCGGTTTTGTCATCGAGCAGGAATCTTCTTATTATACTTGTTACGGGTGAATTTGTAACATTGCATTTTTATTTTGTCATTGCGAGGCGTTTTTTGCCGGGGGCGCCCAGCCGAAGC
>JAFGMA010000403.1 GCA_016927835.1 Candidatus Zhuqueibacterota bacterium
CTCGAAAAATTGTCATTGCGAGGCGTTTTTTGCCGGGGGCGCCCAGCCGAAGCAATCCCCTAATAAAACGGCTGAGATTGCTTCGTCCCAAAAAACGCTCCTCGCAATGACAGCTCAACGGTAGTTCGCGGACAGCCTCTTAAAAACAAGGCAAGGGGTTAGGGGATGAGTAAGTCGAAGCAAAATTCAAAGAGCCGTTTTTTTTTGAATAGCCAAATCATCTGTGAATCGTATGATCGTTTTTTGTGGAATGCCGGATTGACCCATCTCCTGACCCTTTCCATAAAAACAAGGGAAGGCGCAAGGGGATGGGTAAGATAAAACGGTATTAAAATTATGATGTGCTTTTAGAATATTAATACTGAATAATACTTACCTTAATGACAGTATATTGCAACTAGTTTTCGCTTTGCCAATTAACAAATTTATTCCGAAACAATGGCTTTTTATCGTTTATCTGTTCTCAATCGATTGAAGGCACCAGCTTTTTGGGCGTTTCAAAGCCGCGCGCATTCCATAAAATTTCTCCGAAATTGGGGAGCGCCGGATTCGTCGACATAATTTTCCAATGCCCCAACACATCTTTCTTCCACGTGAACCAGGTTTCTTCTCCGTTGTGGCGCGGAATACGGATCAACCCGTGATCACCCCAGGGAAGATCATCCACGGCAATGATCCACCAGAGCGTCCAGAGTTTGAGTTTGACCGTTTCATTTTTCATAAACTCCGAAAAATCCCAATCGCGCACCTGCATGTTTACGAACGGATGCTGATTCCGGTGAAAATACCATTTCAATGCGCGACCGACATATTCGCGACTGTATCCGTTGGGATCGCGGTACGCTGGATCATAAAAATTGGCTACGCCCTGCCAGTCGGATTGTTCGTATTTTTTAACCAGAGAATCGTATGCGGCGATGATCTCCCGGGCTTGTTTCATGTATTTTGCAGGAACATTGGGAAAGGTGGGATAAATGACCTGCTGTTTCGGGCGCGGATCGTTTGTCAAGTCCAGCAAATCGTGATGTGTCATTCGGCGATCAGCGGAGATGCGTACCACATTGCGCAGCGGACTTTTTTCCTCGAAAAAAATGTGGCTGTCGAGATAATTCACATTGCCATCCAATTCAACCGTTTTCGAACCGATTGCCCGGATACCGCAAACGACAGAAGCTGAATCCGGCAATGCGATCTCATAAGCGCTCCCTTTGAGCGTTGCCAGGGATTTAAATTGAAATTCATAAAATTCTTCAGCCGGATTTTCCAACACACAGAATTCGTACGCTTTCGCCCCGGGCACATCTTCCCAGGTGAACCTGACTTTTCCCTCCGATATTTGAACGGTTGGCTTTTCCACCCATTGGGGAACCTGAATGCGGAACGCCTGCTGCCGGTACAAATTTTCGCAGGTTTGCATGATGTACGTTGCGCCATTAATAGTCGCAGCAAACGCATCACCGCTATTCTGAGGCGAATAAAATTGATTCATATACGCCTGGTAAGCCGCGACCGAGGTAAACTCCCCGGCACGCATCACGCTCTCGAATCGGCGCATAATCTGGTTCGGCGCGTCCCAGGGCAAAAGCGGAATGAAAAAATAGCGCGAATTATCCGGTATGACTTCATAATTCTGACCGCGCCAAAACAGTCCGTACGCGGCACGTGAAAGCAATCCGTTTCCCGCCACCGGATCGATATCATTGATATTCACGTGAAATTCCCCCAAGGTTTTGCAATAGTTCATCTGGTAGGCAACGCGCGTTTTTTCCAGCACTTGCTCTTTGGTGGGGATGAGCCGATTTCGAATAATTTCCAGCATGGTCGGGTAAATCACCTCGCGCCCGATATGCCCATTGGGCTCGTTCCACAAATCCCATGATGGCTCGAATGCGTAAACCGTGCCGCCGGTCATCGCGTTTATCAAAATCATCGGGCGATAGAAGCGCGGCGGAACACCATTTGTTCCATCATAATTGGGTCCAAAAATGCCGGGTTCGCGGAAGCGGCAGCCTGCCCAAAACCAGGATTGCGGCTCCATGCCAAAATGGTCGACGACGTCGCTCAACCACAATCCGAGCACTGCCGCCTGCCGGGTGATGAAATAGGGTTCGATGCCTTCGTTTTGGGGGAATACGTATTCGTGGAATTCGCGCATGGTGTCCAGCAATGGTTTTTGAAGGTCGTCCGCCAGCAGATGCGGCCAGCGAAGTTTCTGGAGTTGAATGCTGGTGAAGCGCCCGTACTTTGCCGCCAGTTTGATCGCATCGATCAAGTGTGCGGTTTCCGCCGGAACTTTATATTTTAGCTCGCCGCCGAAGGTGGAATAATGCTCGATTCGCATTTCCACCAGGTTCAAGCCTTTGATGATCGGATATTCGATCAACAATTGCTCAACCAGGTCGAGGGGCATGGTGTATTGATCATCCGGATCGGCAATTTGCAGCGCGATGGGGATTTCGTTCTGCGCCAGCACGTTCAGCCTTCTGCGAAATAACTCCATCCGCTTTTCATAATCCAGAACCCGTTCTTCGATTTGCACGACCGTATACGGCTTGAGTTCATCCGGGTAGTGCTGCCGCCATGCGTCCGCAATATATTCCCCGTTTTCCTCCGGCGTCAACTCACCATGATGCGGCGCCATCATGATGATCAACGGATGCTCGCGGGAGATTTCGATGCACAGCGGTTGGACGTTGCGCTGAGGGTACAAAGGATTCGCCAAGATAATATAAAACGCAAATATCAAAACAGCTTTTAATCTGAATTGCTGTATAGCAGGCATTTCAGCCTCCTGTCAAGGATGGGAATGAAATAGCTTGCCCAATTACATTTTTTCCAACATTTTTTTGTAAAATTAATTCAGTGCATTATCAACTTAATTAAATCATGTTCCTGAATTTATGCAGCCTGGTGCATTTCCCCTGAGTCACGAACACGTAATTTCATAAACTGAAAAAGGCATCGATACAACCAGCCTAAATAACGCAAATGCAATGAAAATCAAGAAATTGACTTTTGCAGGCAAATCTTATTTTTTTACTGCAACCATAATGATCTCCCCCGTGCTGTCGAAAGGGTGCTTCGCATAATCGCGGAATATATCGATCACATGAAACCCAACTTTCTCTAACAATAATTGTAATTCATAGCGGAATGTGTACCGCGTATCAAGAGGAACGACTCGTTGTCGAACTAAACGCCCAGTCCGGTCATATTCCTCAAATTTGCGTTCACTGTATTGGATTTGCAGCAGGGGATCGTTTCGCACAAACCGATCACTTCGAATGATATGGTTCCCATTGTCCAACTCATATTCGCTGGTCACAACAAATGCGGCGTCCGGCTCCTGGAGCAGCTTCCGGAGATTCGGCGCATAAACATTTACGATGAAATAGCCGCCCGGGCGCAGATGCCGGTAAACCTGCGCCAGACATGCCAATTGGTCCTTTTGATTAAAAATGTGCATGAAGGACCGAACTGCAATATACACGAGCGTAAAATCCTTGCGTTCCATCTCAAAGTTTGACATGTTTGCACGATACAGGTGAATTTTATCAAATAGATTCTGTTGCTTCATTTTCAGCCTGCAAACATTTAGCATGTTTTCAGATAAATCGATCCCATGTACTTCGAAACCGGCGTTGGCAAGAGGAAGCAGAACTCTTCCTGTACCGCACGCCAATTCCAGAATCGGCGATCCGCATTTTTTTGCATAATCGAGATAGAAAGCAATGTCAGAATCGCCCCCGTGATCCTGATCGTAATATTCCGCATAGTCGGTGTATTGCGGCATGATATTTTGGTTTTTTTGTGTACCCATCATTTTGCTTTGCGGTTGATGAATCATTCATAAAAAAATTCGGGCAGCATTTTCCTGGCAATTGGCTTCAGCCGGTCAGCCTCCTCTTGCGGAATCCAGCGATACGGAAAGCGAAGGCGTGGCGTCAGGTTTGCCCAGCCGCCAATCACTGCCATCAATTTATCCACTGCCTGGCATGAATAATTCTGCTCCGTAATGTAGGGCTTGATACAGGTGTCGATGAATGCAAAAATCCGCTTTTCCGAAGCCAGTGCAGCATCGATATCCGTCAGCATCTGTACGTACCAGCATTGGGCAGCTTTCGGATTGATGCAGGCGACATTCGAATACGATCCGTGGGCGCCCAGTTGCAGCATGCTGGCGAGGTGATGTCCCGGTACAAAAATGGCGATCCCCGGCGCGTGCTGTTTCATCGACGAAAACCACGCCTCATTGCCGCCGGCGAGTTTCACTCCGATGAGTGAGGGAACCGCGCGTTTCAAAAATCCAATCTCCTCCGGCGTGAGGCAGCGTTTGGCATGACCGGGATTGTACAAAACCATGCCAATATCGCCCGCGATTTCAGCCATCTTTTTGAGGAAGTCAGCCGCCTCATTCATCGTCACCGGGACCCAATCGGGCAAAATCACCTGCACCGCCCCGGGCTGCAACACCACCGCACGCTTCAACCGTTCGAGTGAAATGACCGGACCTGTATGGCTGACGCCGATTTGGAATGCCGCGCCCGCCCGATTGCAGCGCTCCGCCAGCAGCTCGCTTATCCGATCGAATTCAGATTCGGTTTGATTATAGAATTCGCAAGCTGTGCCATTGGAATAGATGCCGCTGACCTTCATTGAAATCAGAATATCGATTTCATCTGCCAGGCGGACAAAATCAATACTATCATCCTCATTGATGGGCAACAGCAGCGTCGCCCAATTCCCGCGCAGGTTTTTCGCTGAGAGTGGCTTCAAGGCAACCTCCCGATGTTATTTTCAGGCATAATCGATATTTCAATCGTTCATCAGTCTTTTTTCAGCCGGATATCCAGTGTTGTCCAGCCGGATTTTTTGATTTCGATATTTTTTAAAATCAGCGTCTGGTAGCCGTCTTTGCTGATTATCAGGCGGTAGCGCCCGGGTTCAAGGAGTCTTCGATAGCGCCCGAATTCCTTGTTTGAACTTCGGCGATGTACATCATCGGTGTCGATATCGGGCAACCAGACTTCCGCGGAAAGCGGCTTTCCGGTCCGGGCATCCGTAATCCTGCCGATCAAACCAGGACCTTCCATTTGCTCCAGCATATAAAACGCGCCCTGCAAATTGCTTTCAACAATTTTTTTCAGATCGCCCGGAGGGAAAATATGCCTGCCTTTCCCGGTTTCAACGACGAAGTCCAGCGTGCCGGCAGCGCCATACATCCAGGGATACGTCTGTCCCACGGTGCCGGCGCCGTAATGTGCCGCATAAGTGGTATCCCCTTTCAGCGTTCGGATGCTGCCCGCCAGACCATTGGCAATTCGCCTGAGCAATTTATCATCCGGCGCTTTTCGTCCGCGCCAATCCCATGGAAAGTAAATTACCTCGCCCTGGCTGTGATACGTAACCGAGAGCAAAAATTGCTGTTCCAGCACCAGATCGCGAACCGCAGCGCATTCGGTTTCAGAAAACGGAGCTTCCCCGCGGTAGCGACTGCTGCTGCTATCGCTGCTGCCGCCATGCGCCCAGTTGTAACTGAAATTGCGGTTGAGATCGATGCCGTCGCCTTTTTCGTACAAAATGCCGTTGCTGTTATTATCCCTGGTATTTTTGCGCCAGCGCGGATCGATCCCGGACGTGACGACGTAATGCCCATCGACATTGATCACCGGGACAAGCCATATTTCATATTCATCCACCCAGCCGGTAACCTGCTGATCTTCACCATAACGAGAAAGCAGGTGATTGATAAGCGCCATGCAAATTTCCACGCCGGCGACTTCATCGGAATGAATGGCGCCGCTGAAGAGTATTGCCGGTTCATCTTCAGAAGTATTAACATGATCGGAAATTTTTGCCGCCCGGATATCGCGCCCGCCCTGGCTGGTGCGACCGATTTTTTCCACTTTAATCAGCCCCGGGTGTTTTTGAACCAACGTTTTCAATTCATCTACAACTTCGCTGTATGTGTGATAGATGGGATCGAGTGTCATTGCTTCGCCGTAAAGCGCGCGCTTGAACAAGTCGACCTCGCAATCGCGATGCATGATTTTTTCGACGGCATAGCCTCTTTCTTCGATCACCGCGAGTTCCGCTTCGGTCACCACAGCCAGGGCAAGGCTGTCCAGGAGACCCGTGGCAAATTCGATCTTCATCGCCGTCAATTCATTGTGCTGCTTTTTCGTGAGCTTGAGTTGAATGAGTTCGGTTCGATGAATGTCTGGTTCCTTTGCAATCAGGCAGGAAATTCCGAACATGAAGATGATGAATCGTATCGGGTGATTTGATTTTCGAATTTGCATTTTGGATGGGTTTACGATTTTCATTTTTCCTCTCCAAGAATAATCATGAAATCGGTTCAAATGCATTTTGCGAAATATGAGCGATTGGATGGAATGCAGATTTTCGCATCCCCGGGCAAATACTGTTTGGTGCGTTGCGCGTGCTGGTGAAATATTACCGAATAGCCAATCTGGCTGCTGGCGCCTTAATTTGATTCCCGGCGACCGCGCCATCATTCGAACTGCTCCGTAAAAAAGAAGCAAAAATTTAAATTTATCCTGTCAGGTGATTATTAAATTTAATCGTGCTGAATTCGCGATGGATCCGGGCTGGCATTATTTGAAAGCTAAAATTACAATTATAATTTTACATTTACAACAAATTTCTTCTTGACAGTTTATAATTTTTAATGTACCTTTTTAAAAATTAAAAGTCGTTAACGCTTTGAATCACCCGGAGTACAGCACTTTGGATTTATCTGATTCCGATCTCATAAAGCAAGCACTCGGCGGCGACCAGAATGCGTATGCTGCGATTCTGGATAAATATAAAGGACCCATTTCGTCACTCATCTATCGCATGGTCAAAAACAGGGAGGAAACCGAGGATCTGGTGCAGGAGGCATTTATCAAAGCGTTCAATTCACTCGCCTCCTTCAATGAGCAATATGCGTTTTCCACCTGGCTTTATAAAATAGCGGTTAACAACTGCATCGATTTCTTTCGAAAAAAGCGATTGCGGCTATATTCGCTGGATAAGCCAATGGAATCCAAAGATGGTGAAGTGCAGCGAGAGTTTCCGGATACAACATTTGCCGCCGATAAACTCGTGCTCTCAAAAGAGCGTTCAACGCTGATCCAGGAGGCGATTGATTCGTTACCCGAAAAATACAGGATATCGATTGTTCTGCGCCACAATGAGGAACGATCTTATGAGGAGATCGCCGAAATCATGCAAATCCCGCTTGGAACCGTAAAAGCGCGTATCTTCCGGGCGCGCGAGATGCTGAAGAAAGAATTAAAAGATAAGCTGATGCCATGATGACTTCACGCGGCTCAAAAAGACACACCATTTCGCCGCCGAGCGCTTTTAATCACATCGCATCGCGTTCGAAGTAATTCAGCGCGATTCAACCATAAGCTCCTGACATTTTTTTAGCAGGCTAATCCAATGAAAAAACGAACCTATCTCAACGCTATCATTTTGGCTTTCATGATGAGTTTGAGTACACGCTCATCCGCTGATACCGAAGTCAATTCAAAGCCATTGAGTCCTCGAATCGCCAATTACGATATCACCTGCACGCTCAAACCGGACAAAAAAACAATCGAAGGCTACGAGCGAGTGAGTTGGCGCAATACGTCCTCCGATATTATGGCGGATTTGCAGTTTCATCTTTACATGAATGCCTTTAAAAATAGCGAATCGACATTTCTGAAAGAATCGGGATTGAATCGCTGGGGCTCCCGCGACGAGCTTGAAGACTGGGGCAGCATAGCGGTCGATTCGATGCGAATTGTTGGAGGAGGCGACCTGGGCGCGGCAATGCAGAGCTATCAGCCCGATGACGGGAACGGCGACGATCAAACTGTGCTGCGCGTGCCATTGCCAAAGGGTATTAAACCCGGCAAGACGATTGAACTCGATATCTGGTTCAACGTAAAATTGCCCAAAATTTATGCTCGCACCGGTTACGAAGACGATGATTTTTTCTTCATCGGGCAGTGGTTCCCCAAACTCGGTGTTTACACAGCCAACGGCTGGAATTGTCATCAGTTTCATAGAAATTCAGAATTTTTTGCAGATTTTGGCGTTTACAATGTTTCGATTACATTGCCGCAGGAATATGTCGTCGGCGCGACCGGCGAACTTCAAGAGGAAATTCCGCTTGGCGATAGCTCGAAAACCGTGATTTACCGCGCAGAGGATGTACATGATTTCGCCTGGACCGCATCGCCCCATTACCTGCTCGCCGAGGATCAGTTCGAACATGTAAAGCTGTTTTTATTATACCAACCAGTACACCAGCATCAGGTTTCGCGTCATTTTTATCCGGCTAAACAAACGTTGAAGCATTTCAAGGAATGGTTTGGCGAGTATCCGTATCGTACGTTGACGATTGTCGATCCCCCGTTATCCGCAAAGCGTGCCAGCGGGATGGAATATCCCACACTGATCACAGCCGGAGCGATCTCGTTCCTGCCGGAGGGCATTCGCTTCACCGAATTGGTGACGGAGCATGAATTCGGTCACAATTATTGGTATGGCATGGTGGCATCGAACGAATTTGAGGAAGCCTGGCTGGATGAGGGCATCAATAGCTTTTGCGAAGCGAAAATGATGGAAACGATGTTCGGAAAGCAGGGCAATATAGTCGATTTTGGTGGAATAAAGATCAGTGATGATGAATTTCAGCATATCAGTTATTTCAATACGCCTGATCGCGATCCGATTGTCAAGCCTTCCTGGGAATTTTACCCGGGAACGTATAGCAAATACGTGTATTCCAAAGCTGCGCTTATGCTCGGTACATTGGAAAATTATCTCGGGCAGGAAACCATGTCCCGTGTTATGCGAACCTATTTTCAACGCTGGAAATTCAAACATCCCCGAACGCGCGATTTTATCGACATCGTCAATGAAGTGGCTGCTCAAAATATGGACTGGTTTTTCGATCAAACTTTATTCGGATCGGATGTGCTTGATTACGAAGTCGCACGAATTCGAATTTACGAGATATCCGAGCCAGTTGGAATCGGATTTGATCCTGTTGACGCCAATCCGGACACTGCACGCGATGTTCCGGCAGAAAGTCTCAAAGTCGATTCTGAAGCAGATACCCTGGTGGCAGCAGTTGATTCACTCGATAAAAATGATGAGGCTCCGGCACAGTTCTGTTCAAAGATATTGGTTCGCCGAAATGGCGGGGTCACGTTTCCCGTCGAGGTTTTGATCACCTTTGAGAATGGTGATGAGATTCGGGAGCATTGGGATGGGAAATCGCGCTGGCACGAGTTCGAATATACCGGAACGGATAAAGTAGCGTCAGCTCAGATTGATCCCTTGAATAAAATATTGCTGGATGTGAATTGGACCAATAACAGCCGAACAGCGGAGCCCGTCTCAGCCGGTCCAAATCGATGGGCAATCAAATGGCTATTCTGGATACAGAACTTGTTGCAGTTGGTTAGTTCGATGAGTTGAGAACCGGAACGCCCCTGCGTTCCGGATGATTGACGGGAAATTTTCACTGCTGCATTAATCTTTTCGAGGGAACAGGTCATGCTGGTTTTCAAATCAATCAAAAACGGCATTCAAATTGTTAGGCAGTACTGGCAGGTGCTGGCGATATTTTACATATTGAACTTCATTTTTGCCGCGGTTTTATCAGTGCCCATGCGCAGCTTGTTGATGAATTTTTTCGGGAACCGCCTCGCATCGAAGATTATCGCCGACGGATTCAATATTGCCTTTTTTGCGGAATTCATCAGCAAGTCCGGGGAGAGCGTTGGCGTCATCATCACGCTGGTTACGTATTTTTCGGTATTGTATTTTTTTCTTAATACGTTTCTGATCGGCGGAGTGCTTGCGAATTATCAACAAAGGGATTCCCGTTATTCGACGACAACGTTTTTTCAGGGGTGCATCGATTATTTCTGGCGCTTTTTCAGGCTATTTCTGTTATTCCTGCTGATTGCGTTGGTGCTGATCCTGCTTAATTTGCTGCTCTCAGGATTGCTGAAGCTCGTGTTTGGTGAAGTTAGAAATGAATCTGTTTGGTTGAAGACGAGAATCGGGAAGTGGGTATTTTTGTTGTTGCTTTTTCTCATCGCGAATATGATTTTCGATTACGCCAAAATCCTGATAGTACAACACGACATTGGCACTGCGAAACAAGCCCTGGTGCGTGCGTTCATTTTCGTGAGGACCAATTCGGGGAAAGCGCTTGCGCTCTATGGATTGATTTTCCTCTCAGGCATTGTGCTGTTAATCGTTTACTGGCTTCTTTCCGATTTCATCAATCCCGGCTCAATGCTCCCACTGGCACTGCTATTATGTTTACAGCAGCTTTACATAATCGCCAGGATCGGTGTGAAGCTGGTATTCTATTCCGCGCAACTCGATTTTTATCAAGCATCGCGTCATAACGACTTCGGGGATAAAACCGGAATGCCTAATATTTAAACTCTCGTAATCCCTCAGCGACAGGTTCCCAAACTGGAGCTTGGGAAGCAGTCGCTGAGGGATTACTCGAATGGGCTCTATACTGCCAATTTTAGAATTGAAAGCGTGGGTAAAAAGAATAGAAAGGCTCTTTATTTCGAAGAGATGCGTTATTCTTTTACTACCGAATAGCTTTTCACGTAGATGGTTTTATTGCCATCATCATCCACTTCAACATCCCCTGTCGCCTCGACAACTTCATCTACGAGTTTCAGCAATTCAGCACCTTTTCCTTGATTGGCAACCTGGTAATATTCAGTATAAGATTCCTCGGACGGGTCTTCGGCTTCAATGGTGACACTGATTGAAACGGCAATTACGTTGTCATCATCATCCCAATCCGTCGCCACAACAACGCCGGTGATGGTTTCTTCGCTCATCTCAGCATTCAACGAAAAAGCGCTGAATACGATAAAAAGAGCAGATACAGCAAGAATGATTCGCGTTCCTATTAGTTGGCTGTTCATTTGTAACTCCTTGTAAATTAATGTTATTTATATTAGTTAAAGATTCAGGCATAACTCCGCTTTTACAGATTGCGATTGATTATGCCGAATTTGCACCTGTTGGGAATTAACTGAACTTGATATACTCTTTTGTTAAGGCAAAATCAATCACTTCAATAATATCGTTTCCGGCAATATCCTTGCCTTTGGGCAACGCTTTCACCACAACTTCGCGATCGATTAATTCGAATAATTCAAGGCTCTTTGGATTGTTTGACAAAATATAATTTTCCCCCGCCTTAGTTTCAATCATGGCTTCAATAATATTTCCCCGGCTATCCCAATCCACAGAACTGACTCTGCCTTGTATTTGAATGGATTTTTCCATTTTTATCTTTAGTTCCGGATTATTTGCTTGTGACACGCGGAGAATCGTTTTCTTGTATGCTGAAAACCGATCTAAATCGCTGCTCTTCGTGTTTATAAAATTATACAACTTTGATGCCAATTCTTTAATATATTGTTTAATAATCTGTTAGCCTATTTTCGACCTGGTTCGGATCGGAATTCGGAGTACCGATTTATCAACGGGCAAAATTGTAAGCGGATAGCTCAGAAGCGCGAATTATCTGGTGAAATATCAGCAATAGCGCGAAGGCAAGCTTGGGTAAATTGAGGCATGGAACCGGCAAATTCATCAGGTCAATAAACACATTTTCGACAAAAGCGCCTCGAATTGTTCAGCCATAAACCAATCTCTCGTTCACAGTCTCCGACTGGGAATGTGTATTTTGAAGCTCTGCCTCAAGAAAATAAATATTCAGTAGTGCGGCAGAGTCACAACGTCACACGCCCGGCGGGACGCCGGCAGCGAGAGAAAGTCCTATTCAAAGGCGATGATCATCGACATAACGTAGAGGCTGAGACCGCCAGCGAGGGCAAATTTTGCTGTTAAGGAGGTGGGATAAAAAAGAGGAACTGACGATGCCGATAATCATTTATCTGGAATTTCAATTTCCGATTTCCCGGAAACCTTGTCTCTTGGTTTGAAATCGTTTTTGGAAATGTTGTGGCGGCACAATAATTTGTGAAGTTGACGCACCCCGATACCTGCAGCCTCGGCAGTGGCTTTGATTCTCCCGTGTTTTTCTTTAAGCAATTCGGATAAATAGGCTTTTTCTATTTTTTCCAGTTCACGTTTACGGATTTGACCTAACGTAAGCGATGTATCGGGCACAATCACTGAATGGAAGATTCTGTTTATAAGCAATTCTCTTGGTACCGAATCCGGCGAAATGACGCCTGAGGTTTCAAGAATGTACGCCCGCTCAATGATATTTTCCAGTTCACGAATATTTCCGAGCCATTCATATTCGGTAAACGCGTGCATCACTTCAGGATTTACCTCGTGAATATTTTTCGAGTACAACTTATTCAGCTTTTTCAGAAAAAAATCGACCAGCAGCGGGATGTCCTCGATTCGGTCTTTTAGTTGCGGGATTTCAATCGGAAACACATTGAGCCGATAGAACAAATCCTGACGAAAGGTGCCTTCATCGCAGAGCTTCTTCAAATCTTCATTGGTTGCGGCAATGATTCTCACATCCGCATTGAGAATTTCCTCTCCGCCAACACGTTGAAATGTGCGGTCGTGCAATATCTGAAGCAGCTTGATTTGCATTGATTGCGGGATGGTACCGATCTCGTCCAGAAATATCGTCCCTTCATGAGCAATTTCAAATTTTCCCAATTTGCGGCGAATGGCTCCGGTGAATGCACCCTTTTCATGTCCGAACAATTCACTCTCAAGCAGGGTTTCGGGAATCGCACCGCAATGAACGCTGATAAACTGCTTTCGGTTGCGGAAGCTTTGCTGATGAATGAGTCGGGCAATAATTCCTTTGCCGGTTCCGGTGGCACCGGTTAACAGCACCGTGCTTTCAGTTTCAGCCACTGCTTTGATCTGACCAAATACCTTTTTCATAAGCGGAGAATTCGTCTGGAAAACCCCGTAGGAATCGCCATGCCAGAATTCGTTTCGGAGGTAATTCAGTTCCGAGTTGATTCGATGTTGTTCCGCAATGGTTGCGATCACGTGGAATACTTCATCCCGGTGAAACGGGTAGATGATATAATTTTCCGCACCTGCTTTCACCGCACGAACAGCTTCCCGAATGTTTTTTTGCGAAGAAATAACAATGATGTCAATATGCGGATAGAGCTTCCAGAATGGTATCAGGGCATTTTTGAAATCAGTAAAATCCGGTTGTTTCGATAAAAGCTCGATTTCGATAAACAAAAATTCAAAGCGCTTCTGCGCGAATTTTTTCAATGTGGTACTCAAATCTTTCGCCCATTCAACGAGATAATCATCACGAAAGAATGAACGTAAAATGTCGCACTGCTCTTTTTCATTGGTGGCAATTAAAATTGATTTCATATTCGTGACACTTCAATTCATTTGTTATTAAGGAGGGGGGGGTAATGCGTTACCCATTTGAATTTCTTAAGTGGCTATTACTATAACGTTCAGTTGCGGCAACAAGATTCAAAGCTGTTTTAAATTCCCCTTCCCTGTTGTTTAGAGAAGGGGAGAAAATTTTTCCCGGGCACGGCAAAAAATGTGGGACACGGTCGGTTAAAAGCTGCGAGGATGTCAAAAGCCGACAAGCTCTTATGAAAGCTTGGTTTGGGATATTTCTAAAAAGCAAAAGCGCATATCCGGTCAGCGGCGGCAGAAAAATGATACCTGCTTTTACCATGCCTGCATAATTTCACTCGCGACATAGCGCAGTTGTCAGGATTCCTGAAAAACTTGCGCAGAAAAATAAACTCACCCATCCAGGTAATAAAATGCACATTTCGACCATTTATACTTTGCACGGGCACAAATTGAACTTTTATGTCACTGCGAGCGAAACGGAGTGCAGCGAAGCAATCCCCTGAGGTTAATCA
>JAFGMA010000404.1 GCA_016927835.1 Candidatus Zhuqueibacterota bacterium
AGCCGTTTTATTAGGGGATTGCTTCGGCTGGGCGCCCCCGGCAAAAAACGCCTCGCAATGACAATTTTTCGAGTTTTCGGACGGACACTAATTGATTTTATTGAACCGAATTTATCCAAATTCGTGCATATTTGTGTAATTAGTGGTTTTTAGAATGGGCTTATGAATAAATTGCTCAAAATGCCTGAATTACTGGTGGTTTCAAGAGAGCTACACTCAAATCCCATTTATAATCCTGAATTGTTGCAGCGATATTCCGCTTCATGCGGCTGCAACGCGACAATATTCTTTTAACAGCGCGACATAGCCCCGATATTGTTCGAGAGATACGCCGGGTGGTGTTTGATGATCCACCGACGGGATGAATCCACCCTGGCGCATCACCGGCAGCAACCGCTCGAATTCCCGCCGGATCGCCCGTTCGCCGAGGTGCATCACGGTTTTATCGAACGCGCCAATCATTTTAAATTCAGGATGGGCATCCCGGATTTTGGAGACATCGACGCCTGCCATCCGCTCGAGCGGCAGCACGCCCTCGATGCCCACCTCCTCAAACCATGAAATTAGTTCGGTGACATCCCCGTCGGAATCGATGAACGGGATGATTTGATGCTGCTTGAGCACGGGGATGATTTGCTTGTAATATGGCGCCAGGAATTCATCGAAACACGGTTTCGAGAGCATCGAGCCGTGATTGTAAGACAGGTCTTCGGCAAATGTCATGAAATTGGGTCGGCAGATTTGGCAAACGCTATCGATAGCTCTCAGATTGAAATTTAAAAGGTCGGAATTGATTTCGTGCAATAAGCCGGGTTGATCATAAAATGCGTAAAAATGGGATTCGATTCCCAGCAGGGTGCGCGGGTACCAGAAAAAGCCTTCCAAAGTGAACCAGATGACCATATCACCGCTTGCCTGAACCGGCGCCCAGGATGATAAGAGAGCGCGGTTGATCGCGGGCTCCGGATATAGATGCTGCTTGATTTCGTGGTAAGTTTTGCGATCGCTGATGATTCCCGCCCCGTGTTGTTTTGCCCGGGGGCAGGTCCCCGATTTTGCCCCGACGCCTAATTGCCGGTAGCAATCGAGTCCGAGGTATTCCCTGATCTCTCCTCGGTCGGTTAATTCCCCAGGCAATCCCTCGGCGTACCAGCGGTCCAGCGTTTGATCCCACCAGCCTGCCCATTCGATCACCGGCAACCGGTCGACCGGCTGGAAATTCATCGTGTTTTCGAAACGTTCAACAACATTCATTTTCCGTTTTATCCGGTTTAGTGGTGTGCGATATCGTATTTACGTGAAACGAAGCTATACGAAAATTATACGCAAATCAACAGATAGATGCTCGCTGAATCAGCCGCCCTTCTCTCCATTAAATTCTTTCAGCGCATCGAACATCGCAATAATATTTTCAACCGGCGTCATCGGTTGGATATTGTGAATGGCATTGAAAATGAATCCGCCGTTCTTCGAAAAGATTTCACAACGTGACAGCACTTCGGCGCGAATACTTTCGGGAGAACCGAAGGGCAGTGTTTTTTGGGTATCAATTGCGCCGCCCCAGAATACCAGTTTATCGCCGTAGCGTTGTTTGAGCCGATCGGGATTCATGCCCGCAGCGGAACATTGCACCGGATTGATGATATCGAAACCAGCATCGATGAAAAGCGGCATAAACGCTTCCACGGCGCCGCATGAGTGTTTGAATGTCAGCCAGGAGGTGTTTTCGTGAATCCAGCGATTGATTTGTTTGTAATAGGGCGCGTACAGCGCTTCGAATGTGGCGGGAGAACAAAAACTGGATGTTTGCGTGCCAAAATCGGTTCCGCATACAAAGACGACATCAATGAGATCGCCTACGATGGTATGAATTTTCCGCAGGTTTTTGAGCGCGATTTCGGTCTGTGCGGAAAAAATTTGATGGAGATAATCCTGGCGTGTGACCGTTGAAATATACCATTCTTCAACATCGCGGATGCCTTTCGGGTGCTTGAGAAACGGTGCCGGAACCAGCGCGATATCGCCCAAGCCAGTACCGCCCAAATTGCCCACAATGGCTCGCGAAGAATTTCGAACGCGCGCGACTTCTCGCTTCAAATGCGTTAATTCGCGCTCAGTTATCGGTTTAAACTCTTCCAGATTGTCTTCAACATTCAGCCCATCCGGATTGAAATGATGCTGTCGAATGATGCTATCGAAATAGAAGCTGCTCGTTGGCATGCGCCCGCTGGGTGGTGCATCGGTATCGCCTTGCGGGTAAATTAACAGTTCGCCACTGGGAGCGGTTGTGGTGTTGAATTGACCGGGAACCAGTACCTCCTGTCCCCAGGGCGTTCGAAATGGCTTCCAATTTTCATTCGGAAACCCAAACAGCGTGTTTAACGAAAAAATTCCCTCAACATCGATGCCGAGGACTGCTTTCAAATCCTCATCGAGCCATCCAAGCATCTGGTAGGGCTCCCAGACTTTTACCGGGATTTTTTCAAGATCCAAACGATCCCGTAGCGCGGCGACAACCGTAACGTGGATCCCGGTGACGGCAGTGCTACTGAAATCAATCGGGATTTTATCGGGCACTTGATGGTGCAGCGCTGTTTTAACACGTTCGCGAGGGATCATAAAGCAATGCTCTCTGATATTATTGCTGGGTTATATTTCTGCGCCATCCGAAAATTGCAAAGATCAAAAGCACCCAGAAGATGATATTCATAATAATCGCAATTACGTTCCAGATGCCGAATATTGTTCCCATGCTCGAATGACTTATTGCATCGTTAAACATCATGCGAGAGAGCACGATGTGAATAATTACGCCGACAAGCCTTACAAATAATAAGCCCGCGGCGGCGATCATCGCCAGGAGCGATACTTTTGGATGGTGACGCCAGAATACCAGTGCCAGCACAATACAAACCGTCCACACGATAAACATCGGGATTTGATATGCCACTTGAGTCAATGCATAAGTGATTGTTTCGTCCATCATTTTTTTCCTTTCTAAAAGAGCCATTTAAGATTTAGGTGCTAATATTTGGCAGTTAATCCGCCGCTTCTCGCTTTTTTTTACGCCATCCGAAAATAGCACCCAATAGAAGCCCCCAGCATACCAGGCTTAAAAAGGATAGCGAAAACAGGACGATAAGCGTAATATGTAATATTTCTCCCTGCTTATAAAATAAATCATTCCTCACAAGCGCGCTATGGACCATAATACTTGCAACTGCGTGTATTAAAAGCCCCAGAAATGCAATCAGCGCAATCAGCGATACGCCACGATGTCTTTTCCAAAAAATAATTGCAAGAATGATCCCGACCAGAAATAGCAATATAAGTGGCGCTTTGGAGATCACTTCCGCCATCCCGAATGGCAAATAAAACTGAATCGGCTGATAATTTTCCATTGTCATCTCCGGCTACTGGTTCGTAAACGCTTCGAATACGGCGACAGCGTTTTCGGTCGAGGTTTCCGGTTGCAGTGCTTTGGCAGTGCTCAGGATGTAACCGCCGCCTTTTCCCATTTCCACGCAGAGCCGATTCACTTCGCGCCTGATTGCCTCCGGTGTTCCAAACGGCACAGTGCTCTGACTTCCGAGGCATCCCCAGAAGGTGATGTGATCGCCCCAGCGTTTTTTCAATTCATAAGGATTCATTCCGGCGGCTTCCGGTTGCACGCTTTCGAGTATATCCAGGTCCATTTCGATGATATCAGGCATGATATCCGCCACACTGCCGCAGCAATGGCTGATGGCAAGTTTGCCCTGGGCGTGCACGGCTTCGTACAGCTTTGCCCAACGCGGCTTGATGAATTTCCACCAGCGCTCCGGACCCAAAATGACGCCTCGCTGATCACCCCAGTCATCGCCGAACATAATAGCGTCAGCCGGGATATCTGCACAGCGGTTGATGAAATCAAGGTAGAGCGCGGCTATTTTGTCCAGCAATTCCGAGTAAAAATCCGGTTCAGTTACGGCATCCATCAGGGCGTTCTCGTAGCCACGCAGCCGCCAGCTTTGCTCGAACAAGCCCCACCCGATTCCCGCAACGTGAAAGCTATCCGGATTTGCCTCGAAGGATTTGAGTGCCGAATTCAGGATATCCTGATCCTCAAACATGTCAGATGTCGGAAAAACAAAATTATCGAAAGAGGGTGTGGTGATCGCCGGCGTTTCCAGATGAAACGGGCGCTTGTCATGCCGCCAGATACCGCCGAAAATGTCGCGCGTGTGAGTCTCGCTGACGGGCTTTTCCCTGATGGCATCGATTACAGAAGACTGAACAATATACGGCACAAGTTGTTCGCGCCAGGCTGTGCTGCCGTAAAATCCGTCAAGGCGTTCTGCGACATCGCCTTCAAAATACAGGGTATATGGCACGGGGGAGGTTTCCCGATGATGAATTTGTTCCAGGACTAAATCGCGAGGGGTCATCGTATGGCTTCCCAGGATGATGAATAAGTTTCAGGTCATACTTAAAACGAGGCGACTTTTGATTTTTTTTGCTATTTTTTTGAACGCAGGAGAAATGCAATATTAACCGCATTATTAGAGTCACAAAAGAACTCCAGGAATGCTCGAAGCTCTCAAAGCGCATGCTCTTTTATAATTATGTACGTTGCGTTCTTTGTGATTTATTGTCTTTCGATGCAACTCTTATCTAAATTGAGCGGTTCCAGGTTCAGGGTTGCGGCTTAGCAGTTGTGAGATATTGAAATCACTTGCGCTTAATGCCCTGCGCAGAGTTCCGTCCATTTCTGCCATCAAATGTAAAATTGCTGATTTCATCTTCGAAAGCGCAATGCTTGTGAAATACGTCTGTTAAAAACCTTCAACCCGGAACTTTGAATGCTGAACCGTTTAACATATCAACTCTCATTTTGCTTTTTTTCAATCTTCGCCCAGCTATCGCGCAAGGTTACCGTCCGATTGAAAACCGGCATTTTTTCCGTTGAATCGGGATCGACGCAAAAATATCCCTGGCGCTCACACTGATACCGGCTTCCGGGCTGCGCCTTTGCAAGGCTCGGTTCTACGAAACAAGACGTCAGAATTTCCAGCGAATCCGGATTAAGATGCGAGATGAAATCAACATCTTTATCTTCAGCGGGATTCTCTTTTGAGAAAAGATGCTGGTATAATCGCATTTCTGCTTTAACAGCATGGGCAGCCGAAACCCAGTGCAAGGTTCCTTTGACCCTGCGCCCGTCTGGCGCCCAGCCTCCCCGCGATTCGGGATCGTATGTGCAATGCAGTTCAATTATTTCGCCGGTTTTCTCGTCTTTGACGACCTCGACACATGTGATATAATAGGCGTATCGCAAGCGCACCTCCATGCCCGGCGCCAGCCTGAAAAATTTTTTCGGCGGATCTTCCCGAAAATCATCCTGTTCGATATAAATGACTTTCGAAAACGGGACCTTGCGCGAGCCGGCGTCCGGATTTTCCGGATTGTTGATTGCTTCCAATTCCTCAACCTTGCCATCGGGATAATTGTCGATAATGACTTTCAATGGTCTCAGCACCGCCATTACTCGGTTCGCGTTCTGATTCAGTTCCTCGCGCAAGCAATGTTCGAGCAGGGCGATGTCAACCACGCTATCAGCTTTTGCCACGCCGATGCGGTCAATGAAATTTCGGATTGATTCCGGGGTATAGCCGCGCCGCCGTAAACCCGATAGCGTGGGCATCCGCGGATCGTCCCAACCGGAGACGTAGCCGCCTTCAACCAACAGCCTTAATTTGCGTTTGCTGGTCATGGTGTGGGTCAAATTCAACCGCGCGAACTCGATCTGCCGCGGATGATGAATCTCCAGTTCGTCCAGAAACCAGTCGTACAGGGGGCGATGGGCTTCGAAATCGAGATCGCATAGCGAATAGGTAATGCCTTCGATGGAATCGGACTGCCCGTGAGTGAAATCATACGTCGGGTAAATGCACCATTTATCACCTGTGCGGTGGTGTTCGGCGTGCAGGATACGATACATCACCGGATCGCGCATGTTAAGATTGCCGGCAGCCATATCGATTTTTGCCCGGAGAACGCGCGATCCGTCCTCAAACTCGCCGGCGCGCATACGTTCGAATAAATCCATATTTTCTTCGATTGATCGATCACGATAAGGGCTGTTTTTTCCGGGTTCGGTGAGGGTGCCGCGGTATTCGCGGATTTCGTCGGCGCTCAGATCGCAAACGTACGCTTTGCCTTTTTTAATCAATTTCACCGCAAATTCGTAGAGCTGATCAAAATAATCGGAGGCATAAAACAGCCGGTCCTCCCAATCGAAACCGAGCCAGTGGATATCTTCTATCATGGATTCAACGTATTTCGTCTCTTCTTTGATCGGATTGGTATCATCGAATCGCAGATTGCATTTGCCACCATAAATCTGTGCGATGCCGAAATCCACGCAAATCGCCTTGGCATGCCCGATGTGCAAATATCCGTTTGGCTCCGGCGGAAATCGCGTGTGGATTATCCCATTATATTTATTGGTCTTCAGATCTTCATCGATTATCTGGCGTATAAAATTTGTTCCGGAAGCAGATTCGGGAGCATTCATTCGTTCGTTTCCTTTCATAATTCTTCCTTGATTTTTTCTTAAGGCTGTTGCTTGCCAACACTCACTGACTTTGCAATAAAAATAAATACGATGTCATAGACATTGGTAAAATTAATGACGCGTTTGGCTGCCGATAAAATCCTCATAATATACATAACTATTTTGAAATTATCAACCTAATTATTCAGATTTCGGTATCGCCTCAGGTATTGGTTCTTTACATGGTTTGAGATGCCTCGTGGGTTCCCAAACAGTAGTTTGGGAACCAGTCACTGAGGGATTACAGATTTCGGTAATGGCTCGGTTATGGATTCGTTTCATGGTTTCTACTTGCTGCGAATGAATCGCCCACACCGCTCATACGCTGCAAACTAAAATGGGCGACGATGCCGACGAGGAATCCGGTTAATAATGAAGACAGCGTGAGCACCGGAAGCAGGTAGAAAATTTGGGAATTGCCGAAAAGGAAGATCGATGCCAGGCATATTTGTGCAACATTGTGGGCAAAGGCACCGGCAATGCTAATCCCGATGATACTGAATTTTTCAGGCAGCAAGGCAAAGATGGCTCCCATGGTGCAAGTGGCAGCGATGCCTGCGCCTGCCGCGAGAATGAAAGCAGGATTTAAAAAGGATCCCATAATAAAGCTTGCGATGAGTACTCTAAGCAGCGTGACGCTGAGCCCCGTTCGAAATCCGTATAGAGCAAGCGCCAGCAAACTGGCGATATTCGCGAGTCCGGGTTTTATCCAGGGCAACGGGCGCGGAATGTAGCTTTCAAAAATGTACAGAACCAGCCCTGCGCTTACCAGGATTGATATTCTAGCTAATCTATGTGCCATTGTACGAGTAATTTATTTTCTTGAAAACCGGGCAGCAATTTCGAGTTAAATGCTTTCGCCAACCAATCACCGGGTGATGACATCCAGTGTTCGCCGGTTGTCCTCACCCTCAATTTTTATGATGATTTTATTGGGCACGCATACGATGAGTTGACCGCATTTCTGTATCGCGCCGCTTTTCACGCATATTTTCTGAGGGCAATCCGAGGTTTGGACGCTCACCGCCCCATCCTGAATTTGAATAACTGATTTACCGACCGGTCCTTCGCAAGTAATCGTTCGATTTTCTGCCAGCCGGTAGCGATAATGCTGGTTCCCGGCAGCATCGATCACAACAAACGATCCGGGAGTCGAGAAGGCACTCATCAGCAGCATGCTGAAAACACTGATCGCAGCGATTCCGGCGATCAGGATTTTATCTCCGGTTGTTAACAGAGATATGAGTGTTGCTTTTGGCTGGTGTATGCGCATCATCGTAGTTTTTCGTCGCTACAAGCGAACAATAGAATTGATGGTGTCAGGGTAGTTTGTTTAGAGCGTTCAGCCTCTCTTTGGCGCGATTGATATATTCACGCGTATCCGCATGGCGGGGATTGATTTTCAAAACCTTGTGCCATTCATTCAAGGCTGCGCTATAATTTTCTTCAGTATAATATGCCATGCCACGATTGAAGTGTTCCTCTACCTGTTTATTCAGACTTGCCTGGCAGAGCGTGATATAATTCACCGCATCGGCGTTCTCTGGTTGCACTTCCAGCACTTGCTGAAAAACATTCATGGCATCCAGGAACTGCCCGTTGTCAAAGTAACGTCTACCTTTTTCCATGAGATCGGTCGCCCCGATATTTCGATACGTTTCGCGGCGCTTTTCAAGTGCGCGCGGCTCGTTGGGATTTATCGCCAGGATAGCGTCGAATTGCTGCAGGGCTTGATCCCAGCGTTCATTATTCAGATAGCTCATTCCCATTTCATAAAGCCGATCACATTCCTGTTTGCGTTTCGTTTCTATTTGCCTGAGATGTTCTATGGATTTGTTGTGAAGCGGTCTTAAGCTGGAAATAAACGATCCGATTTTGATCACCTCATTAAAGGCATTTTGTGCTTTGGCGAAATCGTTTCGATTTATTGCATTTGCAGCTTCTGTATATTTATTCCTGGCATAAGCACTGGCTCTGTTCTTAGTGCGCTCAACGCCCTGCCTGGCTTCGCTGTTATCCGGATCAATCTCGAGCACCTGGTGATATAATTGGAACGCATCGACTGCCCTGTTTCTGCGGTACAGGCGGTTGGCTTGATTTAAAATATTCTGAATGCGTTCAGCCCGATCTTTCGTAATGCGTTGAATGGTAGCGTTTACCGCATCGAGTTGTATTTGGGTTGCCTCATCGGATGGATCGTATTCCAGCGCGCGCGCAAATTCTTGCTTTGCCCGCTCCAATTTGTTTTCTCGTCGGAATTCAAGACCACGCTCATAGTGCTCTTTTACTTTCTCTCGATTTTTAGTTTCAGCCTGTTCAAGATATTTTTGCGCGCCGGGATGATTCGGTCGGATAACCAGAATAGCTTTTAGCATTTGCACCGCTTTTGGGTACTCCCGAGTTTCGATATGACTGATTGCTCTGACGAAAATGCGATCTACAAAAATATCTACTGCTGGCTTAATTGTACGCAAATTTTCCTTTGCCCGTTTATGTTCGGGACTTAGCCGCAAAATGTTCATGTAATCCAATGAAGCACTGACATACTGCTCCTGATGTTGATACCTCAGCGCGGATGTGAGAAGCGAATCAATGGTACGGTCTTGCTGTATTTTTTTATTTTCGAGCACATCGATGACGATTTGAATTTTGTCATTATCGAAATTGAAAGCATCGGCGCGCTTGTAGGCGGCGATTGAACGGTCGAGGTTGCCTTCTCGAACGAAGTTGGCGCCTTGATTGTAATATTTGTCATAAAGCTGCCCGGGATTTTTGCCAAGCACAGCGATTAATGATAAGTTGAATTTTTTCTGATTAACCAGGAAGGAACATCCAGATCGGAAATTTGACCCTGAGAATTCCATTCCGCAAGCCAATCGCTCTCGATCCCAATTTTGAATTCCGCTGAAAACTCGGAATTGTTGAATAAACCTGAAACCGATTCCAAAATGAAACGAGTCATCACCGGGTTGGAGATGAAACGCCATATTCAACATAGGACCCCATGAATGCGGTTCAAAAAATGCACCGAAGCGAATGGAATGCAATCTTGGTTCGTAGTCCAGCGGGATATTGTGAACCATAAAACCAGCGCTGAAAGTGCCTTTGCTAACCAGATCGTTAAAGTATTGGCGTATTTTATTCGATTGATCTGCAAGCTGCCAGGTACTGGTTGATTTTTGATGGAAGAAACCGAATCCAAAAGTGACATATTGCTCATTGTTGATGCTCATGCTGTTCAGATTCAAGCCGAATGCTTTGCGCTTGGTGAAGCGTTGTCCCCACGCCAGGGATGTCACCTGCAACGTGTTTAGCTCGGCGGGAAGGCGTGAGAAGGCAATTCCAAGTGAGCCGAAACGTGGAATAAAATCGGAATACGCGGCAAAATTGAAAGAGTAGGGTTCATTTGAGTTAGCGGTGACTTGTCTACAGGGATAAAACGGCAATGCAGCCGGATTCCAGAAAATAGCTGAAGGATCGGCTGAAATTGCAACGGACGATCCGCCGATGCCTGTGGTTTTGGAACCCGGGAAAAAATGAATATATTGATCTTGAGCGTTACTTAAGGTAAGGGGAATGCACAAAACGAGAAAGATACGAGATTTTCTGAGCAGAGATATCATCAGGGCTTAAGTTGAAAGAAGCAGCATTTCAATTAGTTATCATACTGGCGATTCTCGGTCATAATTAATTTCGAAAATCTGCACGGGTTTAGGCTTGCCCTTTATTCGAATTGGGTCTAGCCTGGTTGTGGGATATGTCCCATTCGTGTGCTCCAGCAATTGGGAAGTGGCTATGATTTGACGGGCTTTTGCCTTGGCACATAAATGATAACCAACGTTGACAGTGCTCCCTACGACTGTATAATCCATTCGAGCCTGTGATCCCATGTGTCCGATAACCGCGGGTCCGGTATTGATACCAATGCCGACTTCGAGGATCACTTCATTCGTTCTCAATCGCTTCTGGTTCAGTTGCGAAATTGATTTTTGAATTCCCACCGCACATCGCATTGCCTTTGCCACCTGGTTGTCCCCATCGAAAAGTGCCATGATTTGGTCACCCACGAATTTATCGATAATTCCCAAATTTTGTTCAACAATACGCGCCTGCAAATCAAGGTAAATATTTATCAACTCAACAACTTCCTCCGGGGGCAATTTTTCGGAGATAGTAGAAAAATTCCTTGCGTCAGAAAATAGGATAGTGATGATTTTCTTTTTGCTCGAAGGTGATGTAATCGTTGAGTTTGTTTGTTCTTTGATCATTTTTATGGTCATTTTCGACACGAATTTTTGCATCTGCAATTTTTCTTGCAAGCCGATAACCATGTTATTGAATTCATGTCCCAGGCGCCCTAATTCATCCCGGCTATCTATGGAAATCCTCACCCTTAGATCGCCCTCCCCGATACGTTTTGCAGCCAATGCGAGCTCCTGAATCTGAAGCACCATGCGCTGCGAAAGAAAATAGATTAGCAAAATTGTGAACAGGATGATAATCAGCATGACGGTAATAATTATTTTCTGGGCATTCTTTATCGGAGCAAAAATCACATCCTTTGAAAAACGCAAGCCGACGACACCGAGGAGAATATTCTCTTCGCCGTTGCCCCCGCTTCTCCGGATAAAAATCGGGTAATAATATTCATAATTGTCATCAGTTTCAATTGTTTGTGCGGTCGTCAATTGAAGCAGTTGGTTATTATTTTCCGATATGAACGGCGAATCGGAATCTTTTACCAGTGATGAATATGCCAGCATCTCTCCGGAGCGATTGAGTACCCAGATATCGTTTAATCCTGAAATTTCGAGACGCTTTATGCGCATAATGGCTTCGGTTATCACCGCTTCGGCGGTGATCCCGCCTTCTTCATCTATCAGCAAATAATCTTTGATCGATGCTGACATAATTTTAACCGATACATTACAAAGCTGATCCAACCGTTCCCGAAGCAGCTTTTTCTCGGTTTGAAGAACAATCAGGCTCATTGTGATGATTACGAATATCACGACCGCACCCATAATGATACTGAGCTTGATCCGTATTGGAAATGATTTGAAAATATAGCTCAGGGTACTGAAAAATTTCGAAATTGCTTTTATGACTCGAAGAAAACCTGCCCGGATCCGGCTAACTCCCAGCACGATGTACCGCACGATTTCAACTTTCAAGAAAGATTGAACCGCGGCAAATCGGTCCGATAACGCTTGAAACGCAGATTTCCATTTTTCGGAAATCAATTTTGCATACCGCCGAAACCAATTTGTATTGTTGTTTGACAATCAAACTCTCCAAAAAACGATGAGCAGCAGGTTTTATTCAATGATGCATTCGTTCGCTTTTTTCATTCATGGGCACTCATATTTGCTCGCTCTTGAATCGGAAAGCGCTGATGAGAACCAATCTTGACCCGATTTTAGTTGCTGCGTTTGATCTGTTCCCCTCAAATCGAATGGAACCGAAGTGCGTTTTCTGCCTGATTTCCAATCGGTCAGCATCCAATCCCATGCAACGCTTTCTTGCTTCCGGCTACTCCTGTATTTCTTCAACTTTGATGCTTTCAACTTTAATATTGCCATCCGAGGTTTTTGCCATCCGATTAAAATAGATTAACAAATATACCACTATCACCGTCAGGATGACGAGATAGAGCAGAGCACGCTTATTGGTTTTTGTGCGATGTTCTATCCTTCGGAAACGGATATTTCGCCTGGAAGCGTCTTCGGAATCTTCCTGTTGGTATCGTGGTTTATATTTGAATCCCCGGGGCGTTCTCGTCGAGAAAATTTTGCCGCCATTGAACAACATCTTCTATCACCTACTTTCTCAAAATGCCTTGTTTCGTGAAAAATTCGCCAATCTTTCGCACACAAGGTCCTGGGCTTGCCTGACCAACGAAACTGGCACTGTGTGATTATTTGCAATCATTGAAAAAGCGAAAAGCTCACCATCTTCGCTCGTCACGTACCCGGAAAGAACGGCTACTCCTCCCAGGGTACCGGTTTTCGCCCTGACATTGCCTTCTGCACGCGTTCCGCGCATTCGATTTTTGAGCGTACCATCCACTCCGGCGATGGGCAGTGACTCGTAAAAATCATTAAAATAGGGTTGCGAATGAATATATCGCAAGAGCGCAGTAATTTGCTTTGGCGTCACCAGATTACGTCGCGACAGCCCCGAACCATCAGCGATGATAATATGTCCGGGATTGATTCCGATCCCGGAAAGAAAGTCTTCAATTTGCTGCGCGCTCAGTTTCTGATCGCCCATGCCTGATTTATTTACGCTCAGCGTCCGGAATATCAATTCCGCATATAAATTTTGACTGGATTTATTGGTGGTTTTTATAATTTCTTTAATCGGAGGTGATTGATAATCTACCAGACGATTGGTATCGGATCTCGTATATGAAAAGTCTGTAAGCTCATCAATGTCCAGTGCAGGTCCTTCGACCGGGAACCCCCTGGCTTCCAACACCGTTTTGAAAACGCATGCTGCATATTTTGTCGGGTTATCTATTGTTGCATTTTCAACTACCTCAGAGTCTTCAATGCAAATACATCCTTCAACTAAAACATGGTTCGTATTAGGCTTTCGGGTACAAAAAATCCTGCTCTCCGTGCCGGGACCGGTTGTCTTTACCTTGCATTCTACTTCGATGAAATTGGCATCAGGCAGAATTCGGCAGGCAGCAATGCCACCGATTGAATCTGCCGGCATGAGTACCAGATCGATGCAATTTTCATGGAATGACAGGGCGCTTATTTGTGCCGAATAGCAATACGACTGATCGTCCCATGCCCAGCCTCTGCCTAATGGTTCGTCTTCGAAGTAGTTATCATCACCAATTATCTTCCCGGATATTGCCTTGATTCCCGCAAGCGTGATACTGTCAGCCCATGCATAGAATACGGATAGATTCCCATTTGTCTGGTCAGATTCCCCGGCAATTTGTCGCCCCAGGCTCGGATCCCCAACGCCCCGGATAATTAAATCACCTTGCAGAATGCTATCTTCATCGACATAGCCGGTGTGAAAAAGCTGCGTTTGAAAGCGAAAATTCCGTGGCAGCAGAGCGAATGCTGCGGCGCTTGTAAATAATTTCATATTGGATGATGGCAAAAATCCTTTGTATTCGTTTTCACGAAAGATAATTTCGCCATTATCCAATGACTGGATGAGTACTCCCCAAAATGCATTCGCGAATGCTGGATCATCGAAGATAACACGGATTTCCGCTGTTAAGCGGTCAACAGGAGGGGGTGGATTGAGCAGGGGCGGGTGTTGGGTGCACGCAGTGAGAAATAGAAATGCAGCCAGATTCAGTATGCCAAGCTTTCTGAAAACCACCCTTTCCTCCAAAGATTTTTAAAACAAGATGCTATTCTCGTTTAATGACGCCGATGCCCGGTGAATCCGGGAGCTTGATTCGACCTCTTTTAATTTGCAAACCGGTGAAAGGATCATCGACCAGAAAGAGGTGCCCATCCAAATCGAGATAGTCACAGGCAGCGCTCAAATGTGCCGCGGCGGTGATGGCAATCGACGATTCGATGAAACAGCCCAGCATAATCGAAAGCCCAGGACTTCTGGCAGCTTTAATCATTCGCAGCGCCGCAGTAATTCCCCCACATTTCATAAGCTTTATATTGATCCCGTCGAACGCGTTTGCCAGTTTTGGAATATCGTGAATTGTCTTGACACTTTCATCTGCAAAAATAGGCAGCGATACCCTTTCGCGTACCCAGGCGGTATCGGCTATTTCATCGGCAGGCAAGGGTTGTTCAACCAGTTCAACGCCTTCGCCTCGCAGCCAGTTTATTTTCTCGACTGCCTCATCTCTGCACCAGCCTTCATTGGCATCGATGCGAAGCGGCTTATCAGTTATTTTGCGAATGCATTCAATAATTTCGCGGTCGTTTTCTGAACCAAGTTTCACCTTCAGAATCGGAAATTCCTCGGCAGCCTCCACACTTTTCTGGATTTCCGGGAGCGAGTCGATTCCAATGGTTACGGAAGTGAGTGATCCGGAAAGTGGCTGTGTCAGTCCCAAAACTTGATGCAACGGGAGATTGAGTCTTTTTCCAATCAGATCATAGAGAGCAATGCTCACAGCAGCTTTTGCGGCATAATTTCCGGCGATTTTTTCTCCGACACTATCGGTTGTCGATGTAAGCTCCGGCAGAATGCCGGAAAAATATTCTTTAATGGAATTTAGCGTGGCGATGACAGTTTGGCTGTTTTCGCCGTAAAATTCGGACGGCGCTGCCTCTCCGTAACCTGTTAATTCATCGTGAGATAGCTTTATAAGCACATTGTCAGCTATCGATTTTGAGCTATTGGCAACTCGGAAAACCTTTTTCAGTTTTAGAGGCATTTTTTCGAACGACAACTGCAATGCGTGCCTGCATAATTTTATGTGATTCAATCAGTAAAAGTCGTGGAATAAAAATAATCAAATTTGATAAAAGAGTCAAGGTTTTTTTAATAATCAATTTTTAATTGCTGCTTGAATGACAACCAACATTTTCATACTGAATGGAGTCGAAAAATAATGTATTAACATGGACTTATCACCTTTTGGCGCTACTCAGGTGAAGAAATGAGGACCTTCGTCCAGCCACTAATCAGCCAGGCAAAGTCAACCTATTTTCGAAAATTGCGACTGACTAAACGATTATATGTCATAATGATTTTTCAGGTTTAAAGCCGGACTGAATTTGTAAACTACAGCGAGGCTATCGGAGAGATTGTTTTGCCTTGCGGGATTCGCATTATGAAAATAAACCGATCATTCTCATTGATTATTTAAGATTATTTTAGTAGTTTATGAAAATAAATCGACTCAACACCCACATTGCAAAAATTGGAGTTATCATTGGAAAATTCTGAATTCCAGAAATTGGTTGAAATTATGCGAACGTTGCGAGGGAAGGACGGATGTCCCTGGGATAAAGAACAAACGCATTCATCACTCAGGCAATATTTGCTGGAAGAGGCGCATGAGGTTTTGGAAGCACTCGATGACGGGAACGACGAAGAATTGCGCATCGAGCTTGGCGATTTATTGCTTCAGATTGTTTTTCACGCACAAATCGCCAGTGAAGCCGGAAAATTTGCTATTGGCGATGTTATCCGCGCGATCAATGAAAAGCTCATTCGCCGGCATCCGCACGTGTTTGGTGATAAAAAAATTCAAACATCTGAACAGCAGACGGTGAATTGGGAGAAAATCAAGAAGCTGGAGGGCAAAAAATCGGTGCTGGACGGAGTGCCCCGAACCTTGTCGGCATTGCTGCGCGCGCACCGAATTCAACACAAAGCAGCACATGTAGGATTCGATTGGCAGAAAGCGGAAGACGTGTGGAAAAAGGTTGAAGAAGAAATGAAAGAATTGACTGAGGTTGTCGCTGAAAAAGATCAGTCGAAAATCGAGTCGGAGTTTGGCGATCTGTTATTTGCACTGGTCAATTATTCGCGGTTTATATGCGTCAATCCCGAAGATGCGTTGGGCAGAACAATCGCCAAATTCACCAGCCGATTCAAATATATCGAGGCGAAGCTTCGTAAAAGCGGTAAAAGCATTGATATGGCATCCTTTGAGGAAATGGATCAGCTTTGGGAAGAAAGTAAAAAATCTTTGCCCTGACAATCTTCCGGCAAATGTTATGAAAAATTAAAACGATAGCAGCACTTTTCTATTGACAAGACTATTTTTATTTTGTAATTTAACGCAATAACTATTTATCGTTTTAAACAGTTATAAAAATAATCCGGCGTATGAACTGGTAATTTAGCTAGATGTAATTGGTACGTGAACGAAAACCACCATTTTCGTGCTGGGCGGAGTCAAAGCATAACGAATTATACTACAAACGGTCATAAATTGAACATTTTTTTACTGTCATTGCGAGGCGTTTTTTGCCGAAGCAATCTTTTCAGTGCTTAACCTCATGGGA
>JAFGMA010000038.1 GCA_016927835.1 Candidatus Zhuqueibacterota bacterium
AAGCAATCTCTACTGCTATTGCGTCAACATAAGAGATTGCTTCGCTCCTATCGTCGCTCGCAATGACAGGAATATGTTACATTTTAATCCTTAACGAGTATATTTGCTGCCCCGATTTACGAATTGAAATCGAAATAGAAACGCAATTTCCAATTATTTTAAGGGTATGGAGTGTGCATCGACACAGACGATGCACTCCTTATGAAATATTGAAATTACATACGAATTAATATGTTGATTTTAAAAATTTTATCGCGTTAATCGCATAACCAGCGTGTGGCGGGATACGATTAATTACGATATTCTGAAAAAGAGCCTCAAGGCAACATAAGCAATAAATGGAATGAAGTGAATATAAAATCGGCAAAAGGTAAATACGTCCGATAAATGGTCAATCCGCTTCCACCGCCCGTCGGTTTTATTTGCCGCTTGTATAATTTTTCTTTTTTTTGGGCGGAAAAATGAATACATTGAAGCGCACCCTCGCTTTAAAAACACGCAGGAACGTGCCTGATTGACGCTTTGACTGTACACTTTTATTCGATAGCCGGAAAATGGAAATGCAATTCCTGGTATTGCTCAATACTTGCGATGAAGCGCAGAGGTGAATGTCGGGCAAGATTTAGCAGCGATTTGGAATGTGTCATCGCGCCGGGAATGCTCGAAAAATAACGCGAGTTGAATGAAACTTCTGAAGAGAAAAAACACGAACACCGATTTTTGGATTCTGCAGATATCAGGCTGGGGATTGCTCTGGTTGATATATGTTTTTTTGTATTCCAATCGAAAGAGTGATGTTGAAGCACTGCTGGGGCTATTCCTCACCGAATTTACAGGATTCCTTACAAGCCTGGTTTTGCGCTATTTTTACAAAAAGATAAACTACAAAGCACGCTCAATTTTGTTCCTTTCCTTTATCGTTATCATGGGCGCGATGGTGGCATCCAATATCTGGCTTTGGCTTGATATCTTTCTCAGTACACCTCTGCATGGTTTCGGCAAATTGATTGAGCGGCTGTCGTTGCGCTCGTATCTGGGAACGAGTTACTCCCATCTGTTCGTGTTGCTCACCTGGAGCGCATTGTATTTTGGAATCAAGCTCTGGAAAGAATGGGTGCTTCAAAAGGATAGGGCTGAAAAAGCGAATATTTTGGCGCAGAGTGCCCAACTCAAGATGTTGCGCTATCAACTGAATCCCCATTTCTTGTTTAATGCCCTGAATTCAATCCGCGCATTAATTGAGGAAGACCGGATTAAGGCGAGAGCAATGGTAACGGAACTCGCCGAATTTTTGCGCTATTCCCTGGTCAGCAAAAATTATTCGAATGTACCGCTGAGCGATGAAATTGAAGCGCTACGTCATTATTTTGAAATTCAGGCGATCCGTTATGAAGAAAAACTGGAAGTGACGTTCAATATCGAGCCTATGGCGGAAGACTACCCGGTACTCAGTTTTTTGATTCATCCCCTGGTCGAAAACGCTGTGAAGTATGGGATGCGAACCAGTCCCATGCCGCTTAAAATCCGGATTAATGCAACAGTTATCGACGGGATGCTTAAGATTGAAATTTGCAATACCGGGAAGTGGATTGAACCGGAAAAAAGAGCAGAAAACAAGGATGGAACCGGAACAGGATTGGAGAATATTCGTCAAAGACTGGAAAACGCATATCCCGGAAAGCATTCGTTCGAGGTGACCGCGCAAAACGGTCGCGTTTGCGTTGTCCTGCAAATTTTAAGCGAGCCGAATTATGACCAGACAAATTAGTGCCCTCATTGTAGACGATGAAAGACTTGCCCGGCAGGAACTGAAATCCATGCTCAGGGAATTTGACACGGTGCAGGTTGTCGGTGAAGCCGATGACGTGCCTTCGGCAATGAATGCGATACAACAATTGAATCCGGATGTCATTTTTCTGGACATACAAATGCCCGGCGCGTCCGGTTTCGACTTGCTGGATAAAATGAATATCCGGGCGAGGATCATTTTCGTTACTGCTTATGATGAATATGCGATCCGTGCTTTTGAAATCAATGCGCTGGATTATCTGCTTAAACCGGTGAGCCCGCATCGCCTTCGCAACGCGATACAGCGGCTCAACTCGGAAGATGAGTCAGTTGAACCGGAACCACGCAAACTGAATTATGATGATTATATATTTCTGATGGTTGATAATAAAATGACCTTTCTCAAAGTCAATACCATTTTGTGCATCAACGCTGCCGGCGATTATTCGGAAATTCTGACCCGAGCTGATCGAAAAGGTCTAGCGCTCAAATCGATGAAAGAATGGGAATACCGCCTACCGGAAAATTACTTCATTCGCATCCATCGATCCACCATTATCAATCTGGAATACGTAGATCACCTGGAAGAGTGGTTCAATTATTCCTTCCAGGTCTATCTCAAAGGAATTCCAAAGCCGGTGATAATGAGTCGCCGGTATGCGGCGAAATTGAAAGAAAAATTAGGCTAGCGTGCGAACCGCATGCCCGGAGCCGATTGGGCGAACATGCGATGACCGCGGGTGATCTCGTGCCGATATATATTATCAGACACCCAAACATAATAACAAGGGGAAGATTGATATGACGACTTTTATCCCGGCGTATGATACCGAAAGCGCTGCCTGCTTCGCAGCATTGCATACAATTGTGGAAATTCACCATAAATACGGACTGCCGGCAACATTTTTCCTGGTCGCGCAACTGCTTGATTCGCAAGGCGATGAATACCGAAGGCATATCGGAGATCATCCGCTTTTCGAAATCGCCAGCCATTCGTATACCCATCTGCTCTTGCGGGAACATCGGCTCTGCGGCGCGCCCGGACCAAAGGATAAGTATGAGCGGGAGATTGTCCACAGCAAGCAGCGCCTTGAAGATTTTTTCTGCCGGGAAGTTTCGGGTTTCCGGACCCCGGTTGGTTTTTCCGATGGATTATGCGGCGCTCCGGAATTGCTCTCCCTGTGCCACCAGGCAGGCTACCGTTACAGCAGTTCCCTCGCCTGGGGACCACAGGAAACTGTTCCGGCGCTGATTCGGGAGCCATTCACCTACCGCGAACAGGGGTATCCGGATTTTTGGGAACTGCCGCCCTGTGGCTGGCACGATAATTTGTTGAAAGGCAATAACGCGTGGGATCCGCAGCCGCTCCAACTTTTTCCGCATCCCATGCCGGAAGCCGCAGCCACACGTTTCATCGAAACGCCGGAGGAGGAATTTGCCATGAACCGCGTTTTCATCGACAAGGCAATTGAGATGGGCGCAAAGCATGTATCCCTGATCTGGCATCCCTGGAGCCTGAAACGATTTGATCCCGCGATGAAAATGCTGGAACTGACCTTCAGCTATGTGCGCGAGCGCGGTCTGCCGGTGTTATCGTTTGCGGAATTTCTTAAAATGGTTGGTTGATGCTGGAAAATATGGAGAAGATGAAAAGAAGTCGGAATCACTAAAATCATTGTGGGTATGCATGGTAAATTCTCGATTCGTTTGGCTTTTTGGTAAATTTGCTAATATTTTTATTGATTTTTGGAAAATCATCAAGATAACGTGTTACCCCTTTTTTGGCTTTTTTGTTAATTTTTTAGATCAGATATACAAGTATGGTTTTTCGCTGTTGAGCGATTTAGGAAAGTATTACAAGCAAGCCGGACTTGAGCTTAAATCGAAATTGATTAGTTCGATTTTTACTGAGAACTTAATCTATGACGAAAAAAAATATCGAACTCCAAAAATCAACGAAGTGCTTACCTTGTTGACCAATAATATCAATAGCTTAGGTGAAATCAAAACGAAAAAGGCTGCCAAAAATGACAGCCTGTCTCATAAGGCGTCCCCAAGGGGAGTCGAACCCCTGTTGCGGGATCGAAAATCCCGAGTCCTAGGCCTCTAGACGATGGGGACTTGATTAGAATCAGGCAGATGGAACATCGTTCCGTCTGCCCGTTCCTAATCCGGGTGAGTGACGGGACTTGAACCCGCGGCCACCAAGGCCACAACCTGGTGCTCTAGCCACCTGAGCTACACCCACCATATATCTGCTTTGTCAAAAAAGCGGACTAAATATAATAACAATTTTATAGAAATGCAAGTAAAATTTATCGAATCGATGCAAAACCTCGCTTTCCGGTCCGGAACATCAAAACGAGACTCATCGGGCAGAATTATCCAGCTAAAACCGACGTTTACCAGGTTGTTGAATTATTGCTTGCATTGAATGAATTTTGTTATATATTTGAGTGATAAACTAAACTGCTTATAAACAACTCAAGTTTCGCACCTACTAACCTAAATAAAAACAGTGGAAATTAGTTAAAAAA
>JAFGMA010000405.1 GCA_016927835.1 Candidatus Zhuqueibacterota bacterium
ACACGTCCAACACACTATGGCTTGGAAACTCACCTGACGGCGAGCATCAAATTGATCAATAAATTTGAACCTGACATTGTTGTCCTCGACCCGATCAATGCATTCATATCAGGCGATAACCATACCGAAGTTAAAACCATGTTGCTGCGCCTTGTTGATTATTTAAAGATGAAGCGGATCACGGCCTTTTTTACCAGTCTCAGTTCTGCCGGAGACAACATAGAGATTACGGATGTTTATATCTCATCCCTGATCGATACCTGGCTGCTTCTTCGTGATATTGAAATTGGCGGGGAACGCAACCGGGGATTATATGTGCTTAAATCGCGCGGCATGGCGCACTCTAATCAGATTCGTGAGTTCAGGCTGACAGACCACGGCATTGAGCTGCTTGATGTCTATGTTGGCTCAGAAGGCGTATTGACCGGTTCAGCGCGGTTGGCACAAGAGACGAAGGACGAAGCAGAACAGTTATTGCGCAACCAGGAAATCGCGCGCAAACAATTTGGATTGGAGCGCAAGCGTGACGCGATGGAAGCTCAGATTAATTTATTGCGATCTGAATTTAAAGCTGAAGAATCAGAAACGCTCAAAGTTATCGGAATTGAAAAAGAGAGGAACGAACGGTTCACTCATGACGAGGCAAAAATGGCCAAAAGCCGCAAAAGTGATAGTGATCATAAACTGGCCAGCAAAAGTAAGAAATAATCACTGGTCACAACTGTCCAAAACAGATTATCGGATTCTGTGTTAACAGAATCCGTAGAGTTATATTTATAATTTCTGTTTATTTACAGCAACTACCGTTTCCACCCATTAAGTGCATATACGGATTTGTGGTTATTAGGGATTCGGTGCGAAGCACCGAATCCGGGAGATTATATGGGCATGACTGATCTTCAAATAAATTAAAGCTTGCAACAAACGCTGGAATTGCAAACCTGATCTGTTGTGAAGAAAAATCTTTGTTGTTTTTACATCAATTCGGGTTTGTGGTGTCCCCGTTTGGGACACCAGTGATCACTGGTTAAAAGAAAAAACTGTTCAAATTCAGCAAGCGAAATTAAAAATCCGTTGACAGAAAATCGCATCCTCATTTCCCTCAACCGCTATCTCCTTCTTGACAATTCTGTTGTTCGAATCGATCAGGATATGGTTTGCCTGGCTCTTTACCTGGACTCAGTTCTTTATCGTCTCGAAGAACTAGTTCTTTTTTCATCCCTTTGGGCGATTGTTTTTGTGGATGAATATGACTAACTAGTATCAGGGAGTAGATACTGAATGGTATGTCGCGCCTTGAGATACACCAAATATTCTGCGTACAAAAAAATAAAAAAAGAGATCAAGCCATGCAGCTCAGCATTCATTATTACGTTCTCAAATTGAGTAAACAAGCGAGCAGGCTATATGAGGGATTTCGTGAAAAATTGATAGACATTCAGAACGCGAAATTCCCAATAGAATCCTCCCCTGACTCCAGAACTTCCCTCAAGCCGCTTGCTCAAGAAACCCAATTGAGAAAATTTCTAAACCTGACGGACCAGCATTTTACCCATTATTTCGAACAAGATCCTCTCCGATTGGTCGTGGTGGGGGAGAAAGAATACCTGTCTATTTTTGAGGAGCTGACGATTCATAGGGAGGCAATGATAGGAACGATTAAAGGCGACTATGCAGCTACTTCTACACATGATTTGGGCAAGATTGTATGGCCAGCCGTCAAGGAGGCCATTTCGGGCACCACAGAAAACGCTTTGCGTGATCTTGCGGAAGCGGCCAGGATGAATAAAATGGTCTCGGGAATTGATGCTGTAGGGCAGTCGGCAGCAACAAATCCAGGATCTACATTGTATGTCGAAGATGATTATCATGTGAAGGGCAGCGTTAACAAAACGGATCATTCGCTGGTATTCTCCAAGTATGTCAATCTCGTAGACGTCCTTGATGATATTGTTGATATCATCATCGAAAATGTCCTGGAAATGGGCGGAAATGTGATTTTTCTGAAAAACGGATCGCTCATTAGTCATGAGCGAATAGCTTTGGTTCTGCGCGGTTAAATGGCAACAAGTGAAGCGCACAAGATCGATTCGACCTTTTTGTCATTATACCAGCAGGAAATTCTGGTTTCAGAAGGTGCAAGGGAACATTGGATACCCATGCAGGAACAGCTCTTTCCGCACCTGGATCGGGAGCTTGTCAAGAATGACACCGCAAGCTTGTACATCATATTGGCCGGAAAAGTTGAATCAGAGTTGCTATTTATTGCGACTGAATTTGATAAGCCAGTTTCGCCTCCCGGAAATTCAATTCAGGCGACGGCATCCGCGCGTATCGCGTACTCGTTTTCATTCGGCAAAAGGGTCCTTCTGTAATAACAGAAGAGAAAAACGGGTCATAATGGTTATAAGGCCTGATAATTAAAGTTCACAAATAAGGTAAGGAGTAAGAATTATGAGTACAGAGCACTTGCTGATATTTCTTGCGGTTGGGTTATTGGCGGGATTTTTAGCCGGACACATCTGGAAGGGCAGCGGATTTGGTCTGGTGGGAAATTTGATTGTTGGAGTGGTCGGTTCCTTGTTTGGAGTCCTTTTGTTCGGCATGCTTAACATTTCGAGCTCGGGCATTATTGGCTTGCTGATTGCGGCAATTGTCGGCGCGCTGCTTTTGCTCTATGCAATCCGGCTGATCAAACGGCACTGAGCTGTCTTTTGTTGGATTTCCTAAATAGTGGAGCAAGCCGCGGCTTGCACTAAATCTGTACACAAAGAAAAGAAGGAGAATTGTCATGTTATGGACAATCGCTGTAATTCTGATCGTATTGTGGATTTTGGGACTGGTCTCATCCTACACCATGGGCGGGTTAATTCACGTTCTTTTGGTAATCGCCGTCGTGGTCATCCTGCTTAACCTCATTCGCGGGCGAAAAGCCGTGTAACGATTTAAGCCGGATCGTGTCACTGACGATAAACCAGAAAGGGTGTTTTGCGATGAATCCCTGATTCGGTTGACACAGAATCCGGGTGAAACGGTTCACAAAAGGCTTACCCCTCGACCTCATCCAAATATCGAAAGAAGGTACAAGATGAAATTAAATGCAAAAATAATTATCGCTGTGGCGCTCTTAACTTCGGTCGCCCTCATGATGGCGTGTGGTCTCAGCAATACGATGAAAGGCGGCGGAATCGGCGCTGGTGTCGGCGGAGCCGCGGGTGGTGTCATAGGGCATCAATTCGGTAACAGCGCCGTCGGCGCCATCATCGGGGCGGCAGTTGGTGGAACAGCCGGAGCTCTGATCGGCCGTCA
>JAFGMA010000406.1 GCA_016927835.1 Candidatus Zhuqueibacterota bacterium
CAACGATCACACTGTTTCGGATGCTCTCGATCGACTTGCCCTTACAGGTGAACTCAGTTAGACCTATGGCTCAGGCGGCACGGTCATTCGTTTTTTTAGCGGATAATTTTTTTTATGCGGCGTGCAACGATCGAATGCCTCTTGATTTTTGAGCATGAAATAAATCGCGCGACCGGTGGGCGGATCCCCGAGTTTATGCGAAATAATCGCCAGCGCACGCGCTTTGCCGTCGTTGCACGCTGCATTTATTTTTCAAAGGATGGCTTTCATGTATAGCGCATGACCGAATGCGAATGGGATATTGCATTCGTCACAAAAATCAGCACGCCAGTACCATCGTTGCACGCCGCACCGCAATAGTATTGATGTTGCTGGGTGTAAAAGCGCATGGTTGCCTCCTATTTTTTGTGAATGATCGCATTTTTGAAGATAGCCGTTTTATTCGTAAAGGGCAAGAATAATATCATTTGGCTGGAGCTGACCAAAACCGCCATGTTTAAATTGGAGTTCAGCGATTAAATTTTGGTTTCGGTCATTGTATCCTGTTTCAGTGTAGCGGTTTTGCGGCTGATTTTTGGCGTTAGAATGCGACACAATGTCGCATAAATGAATGTTTGTTAAAGGATTATGTTCTTTAGAGATATCTGGTATGTTCCTGCCAGTACCCTACGGTGACATGCCACCGTTGCGCTGATGACGGGGTGTAATGGGATGCTGACGTTGCACGCCGCAAGAAGCGAATGTCTGGCTGTAATGGTCGGGATACCGGGTGCAATATTCCCGGCGCTGTAAAGAAGCTGACGTTCAGCGGATATCTGGTCACGTAAAAGCTGATGGTGTCTGATGAAAGCAGAGAAAGCGAATTACGACCGTTAGTTGACGGTTGGTGCGCTCTTCATACCAATGGTTTTTTCTGAATATCAAAAGAGTAACTAAAAAGAATTTGATCGAATTCGTTTCATAACAGTTGTCAGTATTCACATTGTTCTATGCATCGCAGATCCGACATATTCTCAGGACCTCTTCGTCGATAAAATATCTTCAAACTGCTTCGATAATTCCTCTGAAAAATTCTGATTTACATTCTTCGAAGCTTGAACACTGATTTGCTGTTCAAAATCATGAAGCAATGTCGATAGCTCCTGGCATGCCCGTTTTGCAAACAAACGAATAATTCCTATTGGCGTCGAATTCGAAAATACGACAGCCATTAAAAAACTGTCTGCTATTTTTGAGATAAAAACGTTGTTCTGTTTGCCCTCATGAAAATTGGATTCGAAACCATCATTTTCGAGCACTTCGTTCGCAATTTCAGCAGTCGCTCCCATATTGCTCGCAAACAAAGCACCCAGATTCTCGACGTTGATTTCTCTGAATCTGGTATAATATGAAATGAGTTGACCGCCGATGTCGGTCAAAATGATACAAATGGGATGCGTCTTTTCTCGCAGGTGATCAATTATTTTGTCAATCTTCAATGACATATCTGAACGCAAAATCATCATATTTGTCATCTCTAGCCTCTCTAATTGTGTTAGCAATATTGTTACAAAGCAGGAAGATGGATAGACGTTTCAAAATACGGCTGACTAGCTACCCTTAATCTAATAAACTCACGAGTGGAATTTATTTCGCAATATGCTTTTTTATTCTAGATATGGAAACCTTCAGCATTAATCTTATCAAGGCTAATTCCGTCTCCGTGTAACATAAACTCACTATAAAAAACTCCGGTTGTACTTGAATAAGAATAATCCTTGTATCATACGTGAATTGGAGCCATTCCGGATATTTATGCGCTGCTTGCTGTTTGCCTATGATTTCCAATATTTCCTTGGCAACATCCTTCAGTGGTATTGCACCAAACTTTCCAACATTGGCAAGGACCTGTCCCATTTCGTTTGCAAGAAAAACTCCAATTACTCCCTTTGCATTTTTTATCTCAGTAAGTATCTCTTCCATTCATTATTTCCTATAAAGCAATTTTCAGGGCAATGTGAAACACGCTTCCAGCTTGTCAATCTAATCTTAGCCAAGGAGGTGGGATAAAATAGCATAGTCATCTTGCTTAAAAATAAATATGATAAACAGCGACTAAAAATTTAAATGTGCCACTTATTTTATCCCACCTCCTAAATTCACTATTTTAGCTGCAAGCAGGGTGCTTGCGTTACCAAAAAATGCTTTTGGGTCAAATTAGAATAGGAACCGAACAGTCCTGGTTTTCCGGCTACATTAGAAGCTGGTTTACAATTTTTTCAAGCGAATATTTCGAAATCACGTCGCTGTTCGTTTTAATTAAAGATTCCAATTCCGATTTAAATTCCGGGACAGGAATCTTTTGCAGCGTAGCCTGGATACATTCACTAAGCCCGGTAATAAAATCTTTCGTGATATTGCCAGCAAATTCAATCTTCCCGTTGGCATATTTGAACTCGGCTGCAAACGGATCCAGGAAAGGATAATCATCAGCTTTTTCGATGAGGATATCGTAAAAAGTACGCTCAAAGGCATTTGGATCGATTCTTCTTTCAATAATCGAAATGACCCGCCCCCAAAAATCTAATAGATCTAAAGCATCCGCTTTGGTAATGAGAGCTTCATTCTCGGTTCCGAATCCTGCCCTGTATATGTTAAACATGACGCCTTTTGATTTTGCTAATTCGTGTATTTTATCATGAAAGTCCGTTTTAGCGAACGCGTTGTTATCGTTTGATATAATGCTTTCAATCGGCTCCCCGCCTTGTATGAAAATCGTTGCCAGATGCTGGTAGTCATTCGTGAGTATTTCAATGTAACCAGTATGTTGTTCACTTTTCAATTTTTCAAGCAATTTTTCAAGATTTGTAAAGTCGCTTGAAAGCTCTTTGTAGACAATTTCGCTTTGCAGTGTGCTGACAAGCATCGCAATTAAATCGGATGAAAAGCCATAAACTGATATTGTACCATCCTTTTCTTTGACTTTGGTAACTAAACGGTTGACTGCGTCTTGCCCGATCTTTCGGTTACCCTCGTACTGCTCAATCGCATTAATTATATTGCCGGAATCCAGGAATAATAGACCTTCATATTCCCAGAATACGATGCTCACAACACCAGTAATATGATTTTTTTTCAAATCCGAGAGGAGTTCGACAAAATTAGTAAAAGAAGTATTCAAATTTTCATAAATAGCTTTTCCCCTGGGAAGAATCATAATCTTGTCCTCCATTCCTTTATCGATAGCGTTTCATAATAATATAAATATCATTAATTAATACGTCTGAAATAACATCTTTTTCGGCTAATATGAATAGTACATCCTGCCCTCGATTAATCAGAATCGTATTTTGAGAATTTCGTATGATAGCGTGCATAAAGCAGCCTGCCCCAATAAGATTTCCCAGCTTTTTGCCTGCGGTTAACAAGTTATTTGTGTTTTGTACACAATCAGGAGCATCAAATTCCGCATCATTTCCCAGCACTTTTGAATCGTGAGATATAACGGTCACACCCAATATTCCTTTCAGATTTCGAAGCGCCTTCGTCAACCGATGAATACGTTCATCAATCACGCTTTCAAGCTGGTTTCCATCGAAATCAGGTAACTCAAAATTTTTCCAATCCATCTCCTGTCCCTGATTAGAGGAATTCTCGTCCAGAAGCCTTGAACTTTCAAGTAATAGGTTCCCCCAATTCTTTTTTATCGTATTCTCCGGAGCGTTTTGATTCGGATAGCTGCTGAATATGCCTTCTTTCAAAGCGAATATTTTATAAAAAGCTTTTTCACCAGTCTCCGAACCAATCCGGGCATGAACAATATTGCCATTCTCGATGAAAATTTCAGCAACAGTATTTTCACTTTCAATCTCCAGCCGGGTCGTCAGCCGTTCGCTGCAATTCAGGGAGAGAAGTGTCCCCAAGCTCATAAACTGAATATTGCCTTTCAATTCTGCTTGCGCCAAATTGCCTCCATCACAATAGCTTTTTACAAATCCCTCAATATATCTTCTTTTCCAATATTTTTTTCCTCGACAGCAACCAATAGAAATATTCAAATAGCTGATTCAAGAGGCTGGAATAAACAGCTATTCATCCGAAATTTGTACCTCGTTATTTTTATTTGAGCCAAATGCTTCGAATGATCAAGCCATTTAATATCCACCTCAATTAATCCATCACCGCCTTTCCTACTCTCATAATTATCTCTTTGAGAGTTTCAAAAACGCCGATACTCTGGATTGCTCTAGCAGGATAACAGCTCAGGTCATCTGCAGAAAGCTCCTTCTGAATGATTTCAGGTTTCAATGCAGATGCCAAGTCTTGCTTGTTACATTGCAGTATGATTGGGATGCTCTCAAAAGACTTGCCCATCTTCTTCAGGAAGGAATTCAAATCGTTAAATGATTCAATATTGTCCCGAATTCGGTTCGCTTGCGAATCAGCTACAAAGACAACGCCATCGACTCCCATTAACACCAATTTTCGGGTCACTTGATAATATGATTGCCCGGGAACTGTATACAGATTAAATTTCGGTGTTAATCCATATATCTTGCCCATTTTGATTTGCATAAAATCAAAAAATAATGTACGATCTTCTCGCGTTTTGATTACAGTCAATTTTCCACGGGATGCGGGATTGAGTTTTGAATGTATTACCTGGAGATTTGTTGTTTTTCCGCTCATACCCGGACCAAAATAAACAATCTTAAGATGAATCTCTCCCAAAAGCTCCTTTATCAACATTAAAAGACTGCTCCGCGTTTCAATTTTCTAGTTCAATTCAATAGTTGACAAACAAGACGAAACAACCAAATTCCAGGCAGGCTTGCAATCTTCTTCGCCAGTTTCCTCTTGTGATTCATCCTCCTCTTCTGAAAAACTTTCTTCAAACCTGGTGAAGAGTTATTAAATTTCTGCAAAAATGGTATTTTTCGAGATATATCATGGTTCGACTCCGCTCACCATGAAGTCATTATGACAATATTTTTTAATCACTTAAACGAAGATTCATCCTGAGCGGAGTCGAAGGATGAACTGTCTTTAGCCTTATTTTGCAGAACTCCAGGTGAAGATTTATATTTATGAATAATTTTATTAAAACACTAACTGGTACAACAAAAATATTTCATTATCAGCGCTTTTGGCGCTATTTGGGGCTTCACTTTCCAGGCGCGTATAATTGATTTGAAGTTTAGCATTATTTCCGACAAAATAATAATTGACTCCGAATGTCATTTCATTCACTGTATCGCCATCTTTGATTTTTTTGGTTGAATAACGAGCTACCGGTTCCAATTCATTGAGAACAAAATAGCCGGCTTGTGCTGTGATACCAGTAGTGGTGGTTTTAACCGGATTTTTTATCCGGGTGTTCTGATATTCGAACATGGTTGTAATGCCTTGCATCCTGCCAGCAATATCAAAACAGAAAGCCGCCACATCGGTCGTATCATCATTTATTTGCCCGCCCGCAAAGCCGAAACCAACCGTAGTTTTTAATTCATCGGCTTTGCCGGGTAATGCCAATTTATAGCCATATTCGCCCTGGGGATCGAAGGAAACTCGTCCCGCGAAAAGATGCTTTTGCGTATCTTTTCCCGAATTGTTTTTAGCGTTAAAGTCGGTTGACATTTTCGTTCCATTAAAAACGCCGAAATCGTAGCCTAAGAAAGCTTTGGCTATTCTGCCGCGAATAGTAGCTCCCCGATCACGTTGGAAGGGCTTTAGTCCGCCAGTACCTCTATTGATGAATTGCATGGCTGAAAGCGCGGTTAAAAATTGTCGATCAAATGGAACCTTATATTGTCCGAAACGAATGCTCATGAAATCGAAGATTTTGTAATCACCATAAGCATCCAAAACCACTGCGTTTTTAAAATTTTTATCAAACCCAAGCAATAGCTTATATTTCAAATTGTCCTCAAGAAAGGAACCTTTCCAATGAGGACGGACATGCAGCATATCGAATGAACTGATTTGATTTGGATAGGAGTCGCCGCCCAGGTTACTATACAGGATCCGTACGGTTGCGCCAGCACTAGTTCCCTCAGCGCGTAAATTCGAGGTAACCATCAAAAAGGAAAATAAAAGCGTTAATCCAGGAGTTAAAAAAGCCAATATCTTTCTCATTTTGCTCTCCTTCGTTTTATTTTTTTGAATGACTCAATTAAATTGTTATACGTGCTCGATTTCAACATCCGTCTAATTTTCTTTAATATTTTTCAAATTTACAGTAGAGCAAATCACACCGATATTTTGTACTGGTACAGAAATTTGAATACCATAAGTTTCGGTGCTTTCATCAAATTCTAATCCACCGTGCCAGATTGCATCTTTTCCAAAAATCTCGCTCCACTTGGCTTCATCGGCTTGCAGATAGTCTGAAGTAATATTCGATTCGCCGACGATTAAACCACGATTGTCCATTACGAATATTTCTAATATTTCGGGATGTTGAGTTTTAAATTGTTTTAAAACGACAGCACAATCATTGGAAAGCAATTCCCGGATTAACGGATTTTCTTCTGAATTATGTTGCATCCACTCCTGGTCAAGACTATCAATTTTTTCCTGAGTGAAAGCCATATTTTTTTTATTGGATATTTCAATTGCTTGAATAATCGTACTTACCTTGGCAAGCTCTTTCAATTGATTGATGCGCTCTTCAAGAAATAAATTTCCTGTACGCGTCAATCCCTCAATGTGAACAATGGATTCCTTTTTTTCTCCACAGAAAAATAGAGAACAGCTTCCCAAAATCAATAAGATGCTCATTAGCCTTTTCATCACGACCTCCGTGTGCAATTTTTTCATAATTATCCTGTTTTGAGAGTTAAAATATAGAAATGTTCATTATTTGCGTCGCCTCAAGCGATCCATTGCTTTTTGGAGGCTTGTACGCATTCGCTCAATAGCTATTGCCAATTCACCAATTTCATCTTTAGTCTTTGCAGTGACCGCGTTTGAAAAATTGCCTAAACTGATGGCATCGGCTGCTTTCGTTAATTCGACAATGGGTCGACTCATTCTTCGCCCCAATAAAAATGATAGAACGAAACCGGCAATAATTGCAATAATACCTATTGTCAATGATACCGTGCTTGAAGTTTGAGTATTTGTTCGTAATTCATCAACCATCTTATTTGTTTCTATCTCTTTATACTTGTGTAGATTTTCAAGGATGGGTTCGACTTCGTCCTTTAGCATCTCTAATTCATTTAAGATTTTCAAGGCTGCACTCAAATCGTCTGGATTCGATCGGATAGCGGCTGAAGCGGCGTCTAATATTTTAAAATATTTTTTAACCGGTGGGCTAAATTTATTAATAACTTGCCACTCTTCTTCAGAAAGAGGAAGTGATAAATATGACAAAAGATTTCGATCATATTCTTCTCGGCTTTTTTTTGCATTTTCCAGTTCTTCATCATTTTGAGATAAAACATAATTAATGTTGTCGACCCGTATTTTATAGAGAAAAATTGTTATGTTTTTCAAGGCTGTCATCGATGGATACTGCTCATCAACGACATGCCCGGAAGCGGTGAAGACAAGCTGGTTGTAATAGGTAGATATCCCCGTAGAAATAGCCATCAATAGCAAGATACTGGCAAAAGCCATCCCCAATTTTCCTCCAATAGTCCACTTCATATTTATCCTCCTTTTCAAATTAAAGCTTTTTTATGGATTCAATCATTATTTGAGAGAATTGCAATTTTTTCTCTTCATCGTCAATTTCATTACAGACTTTTTCTATCATTATTGCAATTTTATCATTCGGGAAAGCTTCTCGAGTTTCCCCCAGATCTTCGATAACCTCTTCAATGATGAGCAATGCCATCGGGCCAATGGCTTTGCTTAATTCATCCTCAATTTCTTTGAAAAACGACTCGTTAATCGTGTCTCGAGCAGATGTTGCCGGCTTTTCCACCTTTTCTAAAAGACCGACCGAATGCAGATGGAACAAAATTTTTGCAACGCTGAATTCGTCTTTATTTGTAACTTCCACAATTTGACTGACAGTACGATTCCCATTGACCTGTGCCAGGATTTGCCATTCTTCAGGTTCGAGTTTTATAGCGCCAGTCGAGCTGCTTGCCGAGAGGCAGAAAACCAGATCCATCGATGATATGACCTGTTTAATGGCTTCCCAATCTTCCATTTTCCTGGCGCCATCCAGCAGTAATTGGTCAGTCGGGGTTTCAACAGATTCCTCAGGGGCATCAACGTTGGTTTCGAAACTGAACCTGCCTTCTATCCAGCCAAGCATATTTGAGAATGCCGCTTCACCTATGCTTGTACCGGTTGCACAGTGAATTATCTTGCCTTGCCTCACAAATATTTCACCTTTGCCGATATTATTCGCTATTTGAAGACGTCCACTCATCTTACCCGAATTGAGTAGCTTTAATATCTCCAACAACGACATTTCGCTTATAGTACCTGCTAAAGTTTCTGCCATGCTTTTTCCTTTCGCATGTATATATTAACAAAGATTATTTTGATGAGAAATTTATATATTTATTGAAAAAACGATGCAAAATATTTCGGCTTGAGCTTTCGAAATGAAAAATAGAGGCTTGATTAACAAAAAATAATTGTGTCCCCTACCTGAATACTGATTGCATTATAGCTAAAAATTATTTCAGATAATTTCCAGTAGCAATCAAAAAATTTCAATGGAAAGTATAATAATTATTTCTTATTCAGCATTAATACGTATA
>JAFGMA010000407.1 GCA_016927835.1 Candidatus Zhuqueibacterota bacterium
CAGATAGAAAAATATTTTCTTTTAATACAACACTATATTATTTAATAAGATACGATATGCTATTTTTAAAATAACCGGACAGTAGTGAAAAACTATATGAAATATTTTGAACTTTATGATGAAGGAACCATATATCACCATGAGTTGCCTGATGGCTTATGGGATATTTTCAGCCCTCTTATATATCATAAGGGCGCTTATGTCCTGCACATGCTTCGAGGTGTTTTGGGAGATTCCGTGTTTTTTGAATGCCTTCGCCAGTACGCCAATCACCCGGATTTGATGTACCAGCATGCAACCACTGACGATTTTCAAACTGTTTGTGAGAATTTAAGCGGAGTCAATCTCGATTTTTCTTCGATCAATGGATTTATGACCAATATTATCCAAAGTATGCATACAGCTTCAATACTATTGACACAACGTTGAATTCGATGGTTCAAATTCGACAAACCCAGGAAGACGATGGATGGCGACCGGTATTTGAAATGCCAATCCAACTCCGAATTATGTACAGAGACTTATCGGATATTGTGGTTACCGTTTGGAACGATCAACAAGATCAAACATTTTTGCTTGATTTACCGAAGCCAATAAGACATATCTTATTTGATCACGACAATTGGATACTGAAAGATGTCAAGCGAGTACCAACATTGATTAAAGCCGAACAAACTCATACCACTCCATTACAATTCAGACTTCATCAAAATTATCCCAATCCTTTTAATCCGGAAATGAGTATAAAATATTCGATAGCCGAAGAGGCTGAAATCAACCCGATTATTTATAATACACGAGGGGAGGAAATTCGAACTCTGATAAGCGATGAAACGTGCGTCCCTGGTGATTATCAGATTAGTTGGAATGGCAAGGATGAATTGGGCAACCAGGTTTCAACCGGTGTGTATCTCTATCGGATTCAGGCAGGGAATTTTATCAGCACGAAAAAGATGATACTTTTGAGATAAAGAAACGCGCCGGGTGGTATCGATGACCAATCGCATCACTCACATTCTGGTGGAATCATCGTTATCACCCGGGGAGCACTCTGACTGGCGGATCCTGAGTAGTGGAATAAAAGGGGCGAAATGAATCGTTCGATCGATAAACTCCTCGCAAATTTCACCATTCTGCCCGTATCACTTCTCATTCTCCGCTGATTCATCTTCACGCACAGATCCATCATCGCTCGCATCGCGGGTTGCGGTGCGCAGCGTCCTCAACATAGTCTTCAAATCGCCGAATCCGCCGGTCGCGATCCATACCGTGAAAATTGTGCCCAGAATCAGTACCAACCAGCAATAATGCTTCCAGAAAGCCATCCAGCTTTGATCCGCAATATCGTAATTGAGGCTATAGATAGTGCCGATTAAAAAAACGCCGGTGAATAAAAACGTATATCCATACGCACTGACGAAAATGAATTTATCTCCCCTGGTGAATTCCTTTCCCATGCGAAATATTTTCAACCCGGTGCGGATGCGTGCATCGGGCGCATGATGCGGATTCAGCGCATATTGCCCGCGGTGAAGTAATCGATCCAGATTGAAGAGCCTGCTGCGACGTGTCACCAGCGAAACGATTAAGTAAGTTGCTGCTGAACTGAGCATGGTGTAAAACCATAAAATTTGTGCATTCACCGGAAATTTCGAATTGGCTAACTCAGGCAGTTTCTGGAGTGCGGCCTCCCAGAAGTAGGGTGCGATTGATTGTAAAATATGTTGGCAATTGCTCCAAAAATAAGTCAGGTACCATCCGACGACCGCCATGATAACCCCGACGATAGCAGCGCTCCAGGCACCGGCGGTTGTGCCCCATTTAGAATACAAGCCGCCGATAATCGCTGCGCCAGCCCATCCCAGAAAAATAGTTCCTGTAAGCGCGAAATACATCAGAATATCCTGTTGCTGATTGAAGAACAGGCTGAATAAAAATATAAAAACAGCAACACCGACAATTGATATCCTGAGCAGCTGGATGTGAGCTTTGGGAGCGAGTGGCACATCTTTACCTTTGAAGAATTGTCGTACAGGCAGAACCACATCCTGAATAAAAATGCTGCCCCAGGCGTGCAAATAGGTATCATGCGTCGAGATGAATGCCGCAAACATCACCGCTGCGAATCCACCCAGTAATCCTGCCGGCAAAAATTTGGTTAAAATCACGGTGACGGTTAATTGGGAGCGAATCTGTTGATTTGAAATGCTTTGGAGAATTTGGTTCGCCTCGGATGCTTCTGAACTGAAATTAACATGATGCAGAATCGTGTATGCGCAGATGGGCAGTAAAACAATGGGCAGCGTCTGCGTCAACGCTCTCAGCATTCCGATGACGCGCCCCATCCTTGCTTCGTGCGGCGTTCGAGCGGCGCTAAAATACCCCTGGTTTCCCTGCCATGCCATGTAGGTGAAACTGGTTCCGAACACGCCAATCAAAAAATAGGTTACATTGAAATTATCCGTTTGACTGGTTTTGATCGGATTTACCAGGGATGCGTTGATCGGTGCGGTTGAAATCGCTTCTGCAATTTGTGACCAATCAAAACTAAGAATCAAATACGCACCAATGATTATAAACATCGCATTGCAAAAAATGCCCTGGATGAAATCGGTGACGATGACGGCTATTTGTCCGCCCATGAATGTAAACAGCAGTGAAATGAAAAGCAAAATTGCCATCAATGATAGAAATACCAGATCGATTTCCAAAATTCCCAGCGTCACAATGGCTTTGGGAATGCCGAGGTAGTATTGAAAAAAGCGTCCTCCCACAGCCGGAAAAATGGCAAAATTGATCAGACCCGATGTGAAGATGATGAAACCAGCGAAGATTCGGAATTTGCGGCTGTAGCGCATCTCGAAAAACTGAGCCATCGTCATCGCCCGCGTCTGCCTGAAACGATATTGCACCCAGCCCGTCATGGCGATGATCGTTCCGATGGGCATCAGCATCGTTTGCCACCAGATAGCGGTGAAGCCTGCTTTGTAATACATTTCGAACAGCGCGATGATCGAAATCGCGCCCAATCCTGCGATGCCATCGCTGACAGCCAGCAAATACTTGCCCGCGCAGCGATTGGCGGAAAGGAAATCTGCGACGCTCTTCGTATATTTTTTGGTCACGTACGCCATTACGATGATCGTACTTGCCAGTCCGACGATGATGCTCCAATCGACCCAGTTCAGGTTCATGGCAACTCCTTCGTTGAAGATGCAGTTTAAGAATCGCTTTTCAGAATTCGAGCTTCAATCTGGTTTTTGAGCGCTTCACCCTGAGCTAATCGAAGTGCGAAATAATAGGAAGGGTGAATTGCATTTCGCGGCGAAAATATTTTATCGGTTTTCGAATCAATTTACGATGTGTGAGAGGGAGCCCATCCTGCCTGACTGAATCGCTGGCAGGGGGCAAAATTTTATTACAATTCAGTCAGGATGAATCAGCATTCAAAGCTCCGGATGACATGTCACTCATGCTAGCGAGTCAAGTGGTGACGTACCCATGGCAGAAGAAACCGGTTATCACAAAGCAGATTTTTCTCTGGTTCTCGTTAGCTCTGACTCGGATGTGCCAGGGCGAAGAATTTGAGTGGTTCTAAAAAAGCTAATAAATAATCATCAAAATTGCAACTGAAAAGATGCAAATGAAGAAATGCCCTCAGCCTGTTGGCATCCATTTGACCATCTGCAGAATGGATTCACGGGATCGGCTATAGGCGGCATCCCGCCTAAAACATTCGGGAATAACAAGAACCGACGGATTCCATATTTAGATCGAGCAATAACACCGTCATGTTAGCGGAATTGAATCTTTATAATTTCTTAAAAAATAGTATGTTAAAAATCTCAATGATGAAAATTTGCAGGCGAATATGCAGCTTTTGCGCCTGAGTCAGATACCTCACCTTTTCGAGCGCCAGATCCCGAACTGTCTGCTTTGGGCGCTGAGCAAGTCAAGCTGTTTAGGTTATTTTCTTAACAAACCGCAGGTATTGCGCCCGGAGCGGTTTGGTTCCTTTCCGGGCATTGAATTTCCGCACCAGTCTACCTGCCGGATCGAGTATTCATATATTGTCTGAAACCAACCTTTTTTCTCCCACTTAATTGCAATATTTTTATGTCAAAAAAGATTAAATATTAAAGATGACTGAAAATCGACTAACCTGCTCATAAAAGGACCATATACAATAGGCGCAATAAAATAAACAAAAAATAGAAAAGCTATTTATAGATAAAAAAATAAATAAGGCAACTAACTATCGCACAAAAAATTTGGAAATCAAATTCGGGCGCGACTATTTCATGCCCGGCATCCGCTTCAATGAGAACCTGTTGTTTTCGAATTATAGCTACACGTACGATCAGATAAAACTGGCATTCCGAAATCGCATTTTCGAGTTGTCTTCTTTTTATTTGAGTTTGAATAGCCTTGCTATCGAAGATACGGTTTACAAACGTCACCTGAATGAGCATCGTCTGAGTATCAACCTGTTCAATTCAGGTTACATCGCGATAAATGAAGTCATCGTTTACGGCGGGGTGAATCGGGCGATGAAACCGGCACTTCTCAATCCGCTGCTGTTTTATTACCCGTACCAGAAAAACACGCGCTATTTCCGTTCGAATTCGCTCATTTCAATGGAGCTTTTTTACCAGCATCGAAATTTATTCGGCTTTCTGGAATTCCTGGTGGATGACTACCAGGTCGATCATAGTGTGTCGAGTGACCTCGAGCCCAATGAATATGGCTACAATCTTACTATTGGCATTAAGCAACTACTGCCCGGGATGAACTGGTCGATCAATCATACCAAAGTTTCCAACCGCACCTACAATGTCGAAGTGGATGTTCATGAGAAATATATTTATAAAAATCTGCCGATAGGGCATTATTGGGGAAATAATTTCTGGGAAATATCAACCAAATTCAGTTATGCGAATAAGAAAACTTTCGCTGAATTGCGATTCAGTTATTTGGAGTACGGGGATGAGGCGTTATACAGCGCATTTAACACCGATTATCTCTATTATGCCGTTGAGGAAGGGTATGAAGAAAATTTCCCGTTTGGCACTATCCATAAGCAGGCTGGGAGCATGTTGACAATTTTTTATTCCATGGGCGACTTAGTTATTGGTTTGAAAATACGGTTTTGACGGAAAAATTTTGCTATAGCCTGAACCTGGTTGCCCATTATTAAATTTTTATATGCCTTCTATCCTCCTTCAAAAATTCTTCGTTCAAAATCGCATCTTACATCCATCCGGTTTACCTGCCATAAATATTGCCACCTAAAATTTCACCGCACCGCTGCTCATTCCCTTCATAAATGTCTTTGTCGCAAACGTGAAAAGGAGCAGCAGCGGAGCCGAAGCAATGAGATATCCTGCGAAGCGCAAGCCATATTCAAATCCGTATTGACTGCCGAACGTCAGCAGCCCGATGGGTAAGTTGAATTTTCCGGCGTCATTCAATGTCACGTAAGGCCACATAAATTCATTCCATGTTGCCAGCAAATTCATGATAGCCACTACACCGAGTATGGGTTTGGACAACGGGAGCACAATATGGCGCAAAATTCTGGGTTCGGATGTACCATCGATTGTAGCGGCATCGAACAGATCTTTTGGGATAGTTTCGAAAAACGAGCGCAACAGGAAAGTGGCAAACACCTGTCCCCCGCTGATGTATGGCAAAATCAGCACCCAGTAGCTATTCAACAGCCCCAATTGCTTGACAACCATAAAGCTCGGAACCAGTGTCAACACGCCTGGAACCATCAGCAGCGAGAGCATGGCAAAATACAGGACATCTCTCCCTTTAAAATCAAATCGGGCGAATACATACGCAGAAATACTTCCCAGGGTTAAAACGCCGAACAGGGTGACACCGCTTACCAGCATGCTGTTCAAAATATAGCGCCGCATCGAGCGCCAGGCTTCGAAAAAATTTTCCCAGTGCAGCGGCAATGAAATCCCCCAGAAATTATGATAAAATTGGGGAACGCTTTTGAAAGCGGTAATGATCATGAATACAAATGGGAAGAATGTTATTGCGCCCAATAAAATCAGTATGATATGTGACGTAAGCTTTCTCGACTCCATTCAGTCCCTCTGGATAAATTTCAGGTTCAATATCGTCAGCAGCAACATCATCAAAAACAAGGTGAATCCGATGCTGCACGCATAGCCCATCTCATTGAATGAGAAGCCGTGCAAATACATCCACAAACCCGGCACGAGCGTTTTATAGCCCGGACCTCCGCGCGTCAATATCAGGAAAAGCTCGTAGCCCTGCATCGATCCGATGAGGATCAAAATCAGAATCACGCGGAATTGCCCCAGGATCAGCGGTAGCTCAATGCTGAAGAAGCGGCGGAATTTTCCGACACCATCCAGCGTTGCAGCTTCCAAAACCGATTCCGAAATGTTCATTAGCCCGGCGTAAAACACGAGCAGCGCAAAGCCGGAGACAAACGGGAAGCCCACACTTAGAACCGCCCACAGCGCAATCTGCGGATCACCCAGCCATGCTCGCCGAAACGCAGTCAGATCCAGCGATTTTAGCGCCTCGGATAAAATGCCGGCATCCGAGTAGATATATTGCCATACCAGAATGCTGACCATCGTTGGAACCACCATGGGAATGACAAAAAGGACACGATAAAAATAGCGCCAGCGTTCGGTTCGCAAGTGGAAAATGAGTACCGCCACGAAAAGCGGTACTGCTAATTTAATGGTGGTGTTGAATAGTACCACAGCTATCAGATTGTGAAAACTCTGCAGTAAAATCGTATCATTTGCCAATCGAATGAAATTTCCAAATCCGATAAATTTTTCGATACCACCGGGATCCCATTGGTAAAATGCGTGCTTCAGTGCGCTTATTACAGGCCAATAATTGAAAATTGCCAAAAGACTGAATGAGGGTACCAGGGCAAGGTAAATCCAAAATGATGTTTTTTTAATCATAGTTTTGATGATTTAATTTTGCACACGAATAAGTGAGCAAGTGCTGAAATATAGCCCTCGCTGCGATTTAACTCCGTTTGAACGCACACACGTCTGAACTGACGAGAGGTCAGTTTATTTCATCAATCGAAACCTGAAGCTTCGGAAATGAGGCAACCATCCGTAATCCCTCAGTTTCTGGTTCCCAAACACCTGTTTGAGAACCAAAGGAACCGGTGGATCAGGAATTACTTAATTCCTTATACAATTTCGCTACTGCTGCCCAGGCTTCAACTGGATTGTCACACTCCTCATTCGTGCCCAATCCCCCTCTGAATGACCACGTGTACATCGAGTCGCATCCCGCCTCTGCCAACTGCTTTCCACCGGTGTAAATCTGCTCTTCCACACCATGCGGAATTCTCCAGCAATTTAACCATATTTGCGATTCTTTCCCGATTTTTTGGCACAAAGCCTTCACGGCTTTCGCATCATCGACAGCCTGTTCGATGCTCATTTTTCCTCGACTGACAAGCCAGTAGGGATCGGTGCCGAATACGTCCAGTTCTTCAATCTTTGCGACCGTATCCCAACAGCTTCGATCGTGGGGCATGATGCAGGTGATCGTGCGCAATTGCGGATTCACCTGTTTGACACGCTGACTGACTTGCTGCGTATAATACGCCACGGTCTCAATGCGGAAAGCGTCGTATTCCGGTGATGCCTGCGCATCTTTCAACGACATGTTATATTTCAAATTGAATCGTTTTTGGCAGTGCCCGCAAAAGCATTCCTGTGGGGTGGGCTCATCCACAAACATGCCTTTGTAGCCGTTATCATCACAAATTTTCGTCAACGCTCCGAATGCGTCGATGACATGCGGATTATTGAGGCAAGCATAAGGCTGGGGAACGCCCTGCCGATCGATTCGCCACAGAGACCGATCTTCCAGGAGATAATTTGACATTCGACCTCCGCCGAAGGTATTGGCAAAACCCCAGACCACGACATAAGGTTCCAGATGCTGCGCCTTTGCGATTTTTGCGCCGAAACGTACTCCCCCGGTCATTGTACGAAAATGATTCTCCTGCAGCGCGAAAAGAACTTCATCGCAACCGATTTCAGCCAGATGCGCCATATCTCTTTCAATATGATCCGGATTGTGCGCGGAAATATAACTGACACCTAGTTTCATAGCGCTTTCCTTTGTTTTAATTGATTGATTCTGTATGCGACTGGAATTTGAATTGATTTTTTATAATAAACACTTTAACCCGCTGATTCGGTGAAATGTTCGATTTCTATGGAGGAAACATGTGCATCAGGTGCAAGTTTCCGGATTTCATCCCTGTGACTGGTTTGCTTGCAGGAAACATCTCCATCACGCGTGATACTGCTCTTCCGTTTTCTCGCTGCCATTTCGAGGGCTGAAGTTTCTTACATCCTGTTATCACTCAGCTTATGGCTCCAAAACTACTGGCAGTTCCCTTAGTCGTGCACGTTGCCAGGCGATAGCCCATAATTGAGAGACACACATTATACGATAATTTTCTTGATTTTTAGAAATATAATCGTTATAAATACCCATAGCTTCATTCGCTAATCGATATTTTAAAAAAAAAGTTTCATTTCGCTGGTTGGCAAAACCCACCCAAAATCAATGGCATCAACAATAAGAGCAAAGACCCAAGTCACACGAAAATAAGGGAATGATTGATGAAGCCGATTCAATGGTTTTCACCGATGCTTGCATTATGTCTATTATTTGTGTTTTGCGCCACAAAGGATAGCAGAAATATTGATGTAACCGAAGGCTGGCGCTTTGCACCGGATCCGGACAATATCGGTTTGCAGCGCGGCTGGCACCTGATCGATTTTGACGATACAGCCTGGGCTGAAATCCGCGGCGGAACACGCTGGGAAGACCAGGGCTTCGTAGCCGTCGATGGTTACGCTTGGTACCGGAAAACGCTGCACATTCCGGCAAATATGCGCGCGGAACGGATTTGGCTCAATCTCGGCGGTCTGAACGACTGCGGTATCGTCTATTGCAACGGAAAACAGGTGGGTGAGTTTGGCGACCAGACGCGGCTGTCGGTGGCTGCCTCACCCATCGCCGCAGATCTCACTGACGGCATCCGCTGGGGGCATGAGAATGTCATTGCGATTCGTGTATTTGATTGGGGAGATAGCGGTGGGCTTCAGAGGGTACCATGCAGCATCACCACCGATCTCGATGCGCTGGCTGTGCAATCAATGCTGTGCTTCGTTCCCGGGTTTGACGGACGTCCGTCGCTGGTTGGGCTTGAAGTCGGTCCCATGGGGGTCGGTGAAGGCAATCCCCTTCGGTTCTCCCTGACGATAAAAAACCAGAAGCCACTGGTGCAGGAAACCGTTTCCGGTTTAACACACGAAGGGCGCCCTGCCGGTGTGGCGCGGTTTGACCATGCCGGGAAACCGGGCGATGTCATTCTGGTAAAAGCTGAGATATTACATGGGGACGGTTCTGCAGGGATGCGCTTCGAACAAACGTATACATACCCAGAGCCGCCCAAGTGGCAAGGGAAATACCGGCATTTGAAAGTGCTGAATAATTTCGTAACCGAACTCCTTTCAATTGCGCGTGTAGATAGTCAGTGCAGACGCTATTCGTTCCTGAATCCTCGTAACGGCTGGATCTTCCTCCGGGTTGCGGGCGCAAAAGCAGCGGTGGCGCACCTGGATGCCAGAGAAAGCAGCCTAATTTGGCGCAAGCATCCCGATACTGGTGCTTTAGAGGCGATGCAGCAGCTCGATGCTGGCGAACACAGCGTTCGAATCGACGGCGCGCAAGGTGCACACTTCGAGATTCGTGCGGTTCCTGAAATCGCCTTCTGTTACTGGCCCACGTATTCAACCGTGAAACCATTGCCGCCCAGGGATTGGACATTTGGAGAAGTGCATATATTTCCGAATGTAAATGTACTGCTCACTCATGACGATATGACGGAAGACTTTTTTGAGCAATGGCGCGCCGAAGGCAGAAAGTGGATTTCAAACGCTGGTCTGCCCGGTTTGCACGATGATACAGCGCCGACAGCCGATTTTGTGTACGAAAAATGGGCTGCCAATCCATGCGTGAGCCGTCCCGGCTATTCCGGCATGATCGTCGATGAGTTCCTTTCCAATCCGCCAGATTACTATGCTGCATGGAGCGCGGCATTGGATCGGTTCTATCATATCCCCGCTTTCAACGGGCAGGTGTTTTACGCCTGGATTGGGGATAATTTTTCGCACAAACCAGCGGTGCAGTTCATGCGCCAGCTCTACGACCTGGGCGGGCGCTTTGCATGGGAAAAATATCTCCATGAGGAACCAACTGAGGATATGGCGCTGATGCGCGCGTATTTCGCACTAAAACCAATTGAGGAGTGGAACCGCCTCATTCCCGGCATAAAAGAACGGATCACCATCTGCCTCGGAGCATTTACGCTGCCAACCTGCAGCATCAACATCAATCCGGGAACGAACTACCTGCCTTTTATGGACAGCCAGTACCACATTCTTGCCACCGATCCCATGTTTTTCGGTCTTCTCGGAGCGTTCGAATATTCCGCCCATTACATGGACGATGATGTGCTGCGCTACGCACTCAAGCTTTACCGGCATTATTGTATCGATGGCAAGCGAACCCCCTTTGCAGATTTTCCTTATGAGCTGGCACATATCCGGAATCCCGATTTTGCAGAAGGGCTTGCAGGCTGGCAGGTTGAAGCTGCTGAAACTGGCAGTGTGGCTCCCGGAGGATTGCGTGGTCTCGGACGGCTACAGGCGCGCTGGGCAAGTCTTGGTACCGGTGACCAGTGCGCCGTGATGGTGCGCAGCAGCGCCGTTCCGAATAAAATCAGCCAAATCATTCGGAATCTTCAGCCTGGACGCCTTTACACGATGAAGTACATCGTTGCAGACCTCGGTAACCTGTATGCAGAAAAAGCGGTCGGATTGTATCCCACCATTCAAGAGGCTGAGGTGGTTGAGCAGGGCAGCTTCCGCGAGGTGAAGCCCAGCGCGTTTGCTGCCACTTACGAAGACGAGGTCGCAGTCAAACTTGAAGGCATGGCGTACACCACCTATTGCCAGTTGGCATTCCGTCCGAAAAGTACTACCGCCGAACTCAGTTTCAGCGACTGGAAAAATGGAGCACCGGCAGGACCGGTGGGGCAGCGTATCGGTTTCAATTTCGTGGAAATCCAGCCTTTTTATGAATAGCGATTCGCTGTTACCTTTGCTTTTTTGCAGGCTGCAAGCGCCTGACTCGTGTTTTAAAACGGAGAATCATGAGAGGCTGACTTTTAAACGATACTCATTTGGAATAAAAATGTAATTGACATGTCATTCAGGATGAATCTTTTTTATTATGTATTAGGATATTAATTTTAATTCGTTACAAAAAATTTATCGTTCCCGGTCTCCGGCTGGGAATGCGCATCCTGCGGCTCTGCCTCACGAAAGAAAAAATTCATCAGGCGGCAGAGCCGCAATCTTACTCCCAACGGGACGCTTTGAGCGAGAGAGATGTTTAAATAACAATCCGAAATCAGCATAAATCTGAATCCATTTTCCGGAAAGGCTCTTTTTGTCAGAAAAGGGAAAATTAACCTGCCAAACGTGTTATAAATCAGAGAAATCCGAAAGCGACCAGTGGAAACGGCTTCGATTCTACGCACTGTTCGCATGGCGCTTCATCGTCCTGAGGAAGGTTGAGCCGCTGATTTATGGCATCGCGCTGACTGACCGCTGTAACCTTGATTGCCGCGGGTGTCATGTCGCCAACACCAATCGTCCCGACATGACATGGAATCAGTTGGTTGCTGCCATGCAGAACGCGTGGCGTCGCGGGTTCCGTGAGCTTTACTTCAGCGGAGGGGAGCCAATGCTGTGGCGCGATGGGGAACATACGCTCGAAAGCGCCATTATCGAAGCCAGGCGGATCGGATTCTTTCATATTCACGTGTATACGAACGGCACGCTCGGACTCGATACTTCGGCTGATCTCGTCTGGGTCAGTATGGACGGATTGCCCGGCATTTTCGAAAGGCGACGGGACAATTATTTCCACCAGGTTGAGCGCGCTGTACGCGAGGAACCGCAAGCAAAAGTAGCGGTCATCTATGTAATCGATCGCAACACCGCGGAAGGTATTGAGCCATTTTTGCGCTGGGTTCAAGAAACAAAGTTTCCGGTCCTCGGCGTCATGTTCTACTTTCATACGCCCTATTACGGACGCGATGAGTTGTTCCTGGCAGCCAGGGAGCGCGCGCCCATCATTGATCGGCTTCTCGATTGCATCAAAATCGGTTTGCCGGTTATCAACTCACGGGCTGGACTGATGGCGCTGAAGACCGGCAAATGGCGAAGACGGTTGCCGATTGCCAGCGTTCTGGATGTGGAGGGTGAGTCGGTATGTTGTCGGGCAACTGATGATGTCTGTATTGACTGCGGCTACGCTGCCTGCACTGAATTGACAGAGTTCCGACGCTTTCGCCCGAGCGCGGTAATGCGTATGCTGAGGTACTGGTGAATAGCCCGGGTCACAATTTTTCACGCCTGGTAACGCGTGCCGTCCGGCGCTACCTGGGAGGACCGGATCAGCAATGGATCTTCGAGCCGCCGCCACAAGATTGGTCGCCGCCACCCATTGAGCGCACAGCGCTGTATTTGCACGTGCCATTCTGTCGCAATCTCTGCCCGTATTGCCCCTACACCAAAGTGCCGTACGATGAGACGCTCCTGGAGCCTTATACGCGGGCTGCGTTGGCAGAGGTTGACTGGTGGGCTGATGCCATCGGACCGGCAGAGGTAACAAGCATCTATATCGGCGGTGGCACGCCGACACTTGCGATGGACAGCATTGCCAGTGTACTCAAGCATATTCGCGAGCGTTTCCGCCTGACAGGCGATCTTTGTATCGAGACAAATCCCGCTGATGTGGATGAAGTGACGGTGCGGAGGCTGCATGACGCGGATATCGCTCTTATATCGCTTGGCGTGCAGTCATTCCATGCCGAGAATCTCAAGATAATCGGGCGTCAGTATGATCCGTCTCTGGCTGAGAAAGCACTCGAGCTTCTTGCAAAGAGCGATTTTACCTCGGTTAATGCGGATATTATGTTCGCACTGCCAGAGCAGGCGGTTGGCAGCGTGATAGCAGATCTCGACAGAGCCGCACAACTTGGCGCCGACCAACTCACAACGTATCCGCTCTTTACGTTTCCCTACACATCGGTCGGAAAATACCTACGCCTGAGTGCGGTGAAGATGCCGGCTTTGCGCTTGCGGAGAGAGCACTACCGGGCGATCAGCAACTGGTGCGATGAGCATGCTTTCGAGCGGATATCAGTGTGGGGCTTCAAACGGGGCGCTGTACCGCGCTATTCGTCGGTTACCAGGGATGGCTATATCGGCATCGGGCCCGGCGCCGGTTCACATCTTCCCGACGGATTTGTTCTCAACACATTCGATCTTGAGAACTGGATCCGCGCAGCATCAGAAAGACGCAGGGCAATCGCCTTGCGTATGCCGTTCAAAGGCGAGATGGCTGGTTGGTGGTGGCTGTATTGGCGCTTGTACGATACGCGCATCCCCCTGGACGCTCTCGATGGAACACTAGGCAATGACGCTCCCAAAGCTCGCCAGTGGCTCAGGGCGGCGGAGCGGTTTGGACTCGCGGTTCGCAACGATGGCTGCTTCGAACTCACAGAGCCAGGCTCATTCTGGCTTCACCTTGCCCAGAACTACTTCGCGTTGAGCTATGTGAACACATTATGGACCGAAGCGCGCCGGCAGCCCTGGCCTAAGTCAGTGGCTGTTTGATTGCCCGATGCCCAATAATCAATGAAAACAGCAAAAATTGGGTGAGAATTTTTGATATGCGTTTCTTAGCGCTTTTTGCAGTTATGTTTTCCTTTTTATTTAATCATACCCTTATGGCAGAGAGCGGGGAAGTTGATGGTGTGCGCTATGAATTCATTCATGATGATAGTTGCTTTTCATTTCGCGGAAGTTTTGTAATCGACGCTGAGTTAGATTGTATGATTCATATTTTATATGATTTTAAGCATTTGAAAAAGCTCATATCGGGCGCTGATTCCATTGTCCTGATTCAGCAGGGAAATGACTGGTACGATGTATGTTATGTTTATGAGAAGCTATTCTTCACCAATAGATCTATTTACAGAAAAACATTGAAGATTGAAGAGCAAAAGGTTGTTTTCAAGATGATTTCGAACAGGCAGAACACGAGCTTGTTTCCAAACGTGTTATCTTCTTCAGGATATTACCAGATCAAATGTGAGTCAACAGGCTATGCCATTGAATATTTCCAGGAATGCAAAATCACATTTTCAATCCTGAAAGATTTTTATATCAAAAAGGCAAAAAAAGAATCTACAAAATTTATGCTGGAGCTTAAAAAATATGTCGAAAGAATTTGCCATTAATTTGGTGCTTAAACTTCCGATCCGATGATCACTCCGGGATGTCGACTGAAGAACCGCTCAGTTCCGGGTGCAGTTCTTTCGCCTTGCGGTAAATTTTATAGATCAGGTTTGAATACAATCCGGCGATGATTGATTTGCCGCAATACAATATCGCAATGAAAAATATGGCGGTCATCAAAGCGGATAGAGAAATCCCGATTCCGGCGAGAACTTCTTGCGGTTCCATCGTTCCGCTATAAAGAACGAGATGAAATCCCCACAACGTGCCCGATAAGCCAACGCACAGTGACAATATGATAAGCAGCGTCATCGCGGATCTGAATGAATCCAGCGAACGCAGGTTTGCATCTACGATATTGCTTATGTCGGTTCTAATCGCAGCCGGGCTTTTTGTTTTATTTCCGGTTAGAATTAAAACGTTGAAGATATCTTTTGCGATTGAAGACTTCAATTCCTCTGGTTTGATTTTGCTCTTTTGATGCGCCAGAAATTCGAATGATAAGCCGAAGAAAAATTTCGAACCACGCCAATCCCTGAAGAACTTGACCGATTTCATTGACATGAGTAAAATACCTATCATCGCGATGAGCAAAATCACTGCGCTGAAGGTGCCCCCATTCTGGTAAATTCCGAACATCAGCTCTGGCACAGTTGGTCTATAGCATACAGTGTTGCTGGCGGTTTCATCAAGGATATCAATCATTCCCCAAATAATCGAACTGTTCAGTATTAAATTCATGTACATAAGAAGTCTCCCATACATAATTCAAAATCTGAAATAGTTTATAGCCAAATAGAATCTCCGCGTCACAGGATTTTGTCCATCCCATTTCAGGATCGTTTTTCCATTTGTCAGATGAGCATTGAATAGTATAAAAAGCCTGTTTGAAAAAAGTCAAGCCTTTTCAAAATCAGGACGAGCTATTCAGATAGTGACCCCTGTTGATAGCAGCTTATCGGGATCGATGGGTGAATCAGTCGGGGATGGTATTTGAATAGCCTGAATGCGTAAAGGGCGGGATTTGGCGTAGCGCCGCAAGATTTTCAGCAATCTGGGTCCGGCGGATTTTTGATGTTGAAAATCCTTCCATCGATTCTTGCTCGATCCGGAGCGTTGCGTAACGAACATGCCCGCGCCATGATTCCGAAAAATACCCGATCAATTCCCTAATCCGGCAAATCAGCTCAACGCATTCAATTTCGTTAAGTCAAGTCCATCGATATATTTGCAGGCTTCCGCCAGCGCCCGGGCGAAATGTCCGTATATCATGCCTGCGTGATGCATGAACGGACCTTCGATCAGCACGCGTTCCCAACGCTGCCAGTTGTCCACTGCCATCCACACGTAATTATTTCGCGTCCGGGGTCCATCGATGGAGCTGCCCTCGCCGACTGCCAGGCGATAGCCGCGCTCATCGCCATCGAAGCGCGCGATCGTAATCGGTCCGTGTTTGAGCCTGAAGTGGGGCATACCGGAGAGCGGGCTCGGTAGAATCCAGTGCTGCCCAATTGTGATGCGCTCATCGGGGTGACACATCGAGAGCGGGGCGCCGGCGTGCCACAGCAGAACCGCATTGTCATTGGAAGGATGCCGCACGGTCAGGTCCGCCAGGAACGCGGGACTTGTGCCCAGAGCGGCGCGCTGCAAAATCGCGGCACTGATCGCACCATGAATGTCAGATTCACATCCGATGGGATAGCGATCGGACACGGCGCTATTGGCATAGAAACAATAGGCGCCCATTTCATCCACAAGTGACATGAAATCCTGGATCGCGATGCCCTCCAATTGCTCCCTTCCTGCGATCTCCAGCATTTCATCGCGTACCGCCAGAACGTTAATCATCGGCTCATCCGTATCGAAGCCTTCGATAACCATTGTTTGCCGCATAGTTTGCAATTCCTCCCGATAGGCTGCCCGGTTCTTTTGGGTGCGTGCTTTGGCTGCGGCGATGAATTGAACCATATCGACCGGCAGTACTTCGACATTGAATTTTCTGAGCAGTTCGCCTTCATTGATGATCGTCGACCAGAAAAAATCGATACGCTGACCGATGTGCCCGATGCGGATTCCCTTGCTAAAAGCGGTCGAAATGTTGACCGCGCGGATGAAAGTATCGATTCCTTGCGCGAATGCCGGGTCATCGATGCGGCAATTTTCGATGTAGGTGAATGGCACGTCCAGCGCATGCAGCACCTTACTTGACGCGAATAATCCGCAAAGGCTGTCTCGAAGGCGCTTACCATCGGGCAGAGGCGCTTCATCCCGCGGACCCCACAGGAGCACCGGCAGCCCGAGCTTTTTCGCGATCGCGCCCACCGCACCCTCTGTGCCGAAGTTGCAGTGCGGCATGAATACCGCGTCGATGTCCGAACGCTGAAAATGCGCAACAACCGGCGCTACCTGTTCCTGGGAACGCACTATCCCGTCGAGTAGGACGTCATCCAGGGATATTGTTTCAATATTCAGGTGTCGCAGTTTCGCTTCAAGCAGTTTTTTCTGTTTCATTGCATCTTCGTGACTGAAGACAAATTTCCCGATGGGGCAAAATCCGAGGCGAACTGGTGGAGTGGTCACGTCTTTTTCTCCTTCTCAGATTGAAGAATACATCTTATCGCCGAAACAAGCCGTTCTGCCGGTTTCGATTAAAAGGGAGTTTTGCAAAACGGAGCGATAAACAATTCATCCTTCGACTGCGCTCAGGAAGATGCTTCGCTCAAGTAACTGGTAATTTATGATTATAATAAGAGCCCGTCCGAAAAGCCGTGATTTTTGAAAATCATTATAGCTTCAAAAAAACACTAAACCAGTTCTGTCATGCCCGAATGCTTCCCCGATAAAAACATTCGGGGACAAGCCTATCGGGCATCCATTTGACTATCTGCACACTGGATTCTCGTGGGCGGCACCCCGATTAAACAGTCATTTTTCAGCCTTCATTAATTTTACCCTAAAGAGAATGAGAACAAGGATTAAACAAATGAAGCAGATTTTAACGGATTTTTTTATTTTTTTCAAAAAATCAGTGTAAATCCATCTGATCCGTTTCAACCGTGTTCAATAAATTAATATCAGGATTTTGCCGAATCAGATACTATCCTGTAAATCATGTTTATCCTGTCTAAAAAACGAAGCACCTTAATAAACTCATCCATTAATGCCCGCCCAAGCGACATCAGCGCGCACCGCATGCCTGCAACGAAGCCTGAATATGTCCCCTCGTTTCCGCCGCAATGGTGATGCACTGCTCGAGCGTATAATTCTGTCCTTTGGCACCGATAATTTCCAGGTCAACCGGACCGGTATAACCATGTTCGTGGAGCGTTCGAACGTAGCCTACCAGATCAATGTCGCCGCGACCATTTGCCTGGTCTGCCGGCGCGCCCGGACCCTGTTGCCGCCCCTTGCAATCGCGAATGTGAACATGCTTGACACGGGAAATAACCGCAGCGATGGCTTCCACCGGATTTTCACCGGAGCGATGAATGTGCGACGGATCCATATCGATGCCGAACGCGGGCGACTGAATGGCTTGCATTATCCGCAGCGTGGAGGGCGTGTTATAGATTGCTGCGCCGACGTGAGCCTTCACGCACAACGTAATCCCATATTTTTCCGCCAGCAGCGATAATTTGCCGAGTGAGTCCGCCGTCTGTTGAAACGAGGCTTCATCATCAGCTTTGCCGCCGGGTCCGCAGTTGATCACGGGGATACCGATTTCGACCGCTGCCTGGAACGCGTTTTCCATGATGACCGGATCCTGCGAAGGCTGCTCCATCGCATGCAGCTCCAGGTGATACGTCTGTGAGAGTCGTTTGATCTCCGGAGCCAGCGCCTGCCAGCGATCCAGCACCAGATGTTCGCTCATCCCCCCGATAGCGGACAGCTCGATTCCGTCATAGCCTGCCATTGCTATATATTTAAACGCGGTTTCCATGTCGAATGCACCGAAAAGGACTGAATTTGCACCGATTTTCATTATATCCTCCTTTGAAAAGCTCCCGTAAAGCCATATTATCTGTAAGTGTTACAACTTTACGTGAAAGTTTGATTGTCATTAGAACGTAATTCGTCTGCCTTCTTTAGCAGACTGATACGCTGCTAAAATCATTTCAACAGAGATGCGTCCGTCCGCAGCCGTAACCGTGGGCTCTGTATCGTACTTTATGCAATCGATGAATGCACGCGGGACGCTAGCGATGCGTTCCCCGTGACTAGCCGGAATGTCTATTCCCAAATCCATCCAAACAGGATTATCACGGGTGAAAAGCTTAAGCGAGATACCATTCGGTGGCGCAATTGCGGTTGAAACTGCGTCATCATAATTTTGAATGAGCACCCCTCGGTCGCCATAAACTTCGGTGGTATTCTCCCCAGCAAGGGTGACCGACGAATTGACCAGGACTGCCATTGCGCCGGAAGAAAATTTATAAATCGCTACGCCAGTATCTTCGGAAGAAACATCTGTGAGGGTATTCTCAATCTCAGCCATCACACTCACAGGTCTGCCTAGCATCCAATGAATGAAATCCGTAGCGTGAGAAGCATCATCCATCCACATGCCCATATTTTTGACCGGATCAATATGCCAACGCGACGTACCCTTCAAAAAATTTTCATCGAGCAAGACCGGAATGCAGTGCCGTCGTCGAAGCAAACCGATTTTACCCAACACACCCTCATCCAGCAATTTTTTAATCCTGATATTCGAAGGATCATGCCGCATCTGGTAAGCCATCATGAATTTGATGCCTGCTTTTTGCATTTCTTCCGCCATACGGTCGCAATCCGCCAATGTGAGTGCCATTGGTTTTTGGCAGAGGATGTGTTTTCCCGCATTTGCAGCCGCAAGCGCCATTTCAGCGTGGCGATTCGTCTCACAGGTGATGATAATCCCCTGAATATCGCGATGCCGCATGACATCATCTAAATGCGCTGAATAAGCCATTCCGTATTTTTCGGCAGCCATGCGCCCGCGCGATTCGTCATCATCCCAGCAAGCCACCAGCCGTACATCGTCGTATGTCAACATTCGCTGACAATATGTCTGTGAGTGCCCATGCGCAAAACTGATAATACCTATGCCTATTTTAGGAGTCAACTTGATTTTCTCAGCTTTTTTTGAAAACGATATTATAGTTAAGATTAATTTACGTAAACAACACTCTCCGTTTCCAGAGAGTCGATGGCTGCCTGCAAAACCTTTTGCGCGGCTAAGCCATCTGCGCCGGAGCCATCAATCCGGTCGGGCGCGACACCGTTGGTGACTTCCTCCAAAAATTTGTGAATCCGATTGCGGAACGTATCCTCAAAATCGCGCATGCCGCCGAATACCGGATTGGTGAAAACGCGCTTTTCCGGATTGCCGGCAAGATAGAGTGTTGCTTCGCGCCACATATCATCGATCACAAAACGCCCCTTCAAACCCGCCACTTCGCAGCGTTCCATGGGATGACCGCGCTCGATATCGTACGATGCGGTCAATCCGGCAACGGCGCCATTTTTATAGCGCATGCTGAAATGCGCCGTCGTCCATATTCTCCTACCCGGCGCCCGCGTGGCAAAACATTGAACAGCTTCGATATCGCCGCCGAAATGGCGCATGATGTCCACCGTATGCGGATTAAGCGCTTTGATCATGTAATATGGTGAGCTCTCCGCCGGATTCTTGATCCACATGCTCATATTCACGAACAGCAAGTGACCGATGTGCCCATCATCCTGCCATTTCTTCGCCTGGTATGCTGCCGGCGTGAAGCGATGATTCAAATTGATCGCGTAGCACAATCCTTTTTCGAGCGCGCTCGCAACCATGGCTTCGGCTTTGGGGATTTCATTGCTGATAGGTTTTTCACCAAGCACATGGCAACCGGCTTCCAATGCCTGCATCGTTGGTTCGAAGTGATCGCTGCTATATTCGTAGCCGCCGGTGGTGACGCTGCACAGATCCGGTTTCAGCGCGTTGAGCATGGTGCGCGCATCGTAAAACGCCGGTACACCCAGCCGGGCGGCTGCCGCATCAGCGCGCTCTTTGATGATATCGCACACGCCTGCCAACTCGGATAAGCTGTCCTCCAGATAAAGAGTGGCATGGCGATTCCCGATTGGTCCCATTCCGATTACACAAACTCTAAGCATGATGTGGTTCCCTTCTTTCGTATCCGTAAACTGCCATTGCCGGCGCAAAAAAATCGAAATAATTAATGCCTTCGTCGGACTTCCAGCGCCCGACTGCTTCACGATTTACCGGAATCCTGGCAAGCTTTATGCCCAGAAAATCCTCCAATCGCGCGAGCGTCTGAACCTGGCGCAGCACAAAATCTTCGAAGCGCACTTCTATCCAGTACTTCGGTTTGGGCGTCGCTTTCACCAGATCATATTGATATTTCCAGGAAATAGCGCGGCGCAGGCGTTCATCCGCTGTTGGGGGATATTCAACGCCGAAATCCCGCAAATCATCGGTGAGATGCGAACCGATAATGGAGTCACGCGGATCCCGGATCCAGAAAATATATTTAATGTCCGGGAACAGGCGCGCTATCCACGGGAAAGCCAGGGTGGTTTCAGGGATTTTCCAGCCTTTGTGCGCGCTTTTATCCTGTCGTACCGAAATCAGGTAGGACTGAACCAGTTGCGTGAACTCGCTCGGAATATCCATCTGTTGCACCGCATTCCAGTTCCACTCAAGCTCGCCTTCCCGTTCAACATAACGCGCGAAAATCCGGCAGGCGTCATACATTGCTTCGGGAGGCAACAGATCTCCCGAAGCATTGAGCGGAGCGCCCATAAATACCCCGCTGGCTGAAAGCGTGTGCGACATTGCGCGAGTGCCGGAATGCCCGCGTCCGATAACCGTAATCATTGCCATATTCACCTCAAGTCAGAGTGTTACTCGATTCATTAGTATGGTTCAGTCAATCCACGTCGCGGGATCGCCATGCAGCGGTGGCAGCGGATGCGGACGAACCATGGCGCCGCCCTGCTCATACGACTCGATCACCGCCCAGGTATATTCCAGCGCAGCCAGCGCATCGCGCCCCGAAGCCCGCAGAAGTTCCGGGTGAACGCCGTTGGTTACATCTTCCAGAAAGGCATGCAGCCGCATCGGAAACGTTTCGCCAAAATCGGTTAGACCGGATTTTTCAACAACCGGTTTATCCGGCGCTTTGGAAGACCAGTAGGTTATTTTTTCAACGCAATTTTCAATGCAAAACGTACCGCGTGTTCCGGCAACTTCGACACTCCACCAGCCGCCGAGTCCGAAAGGTGCATCGCCCCGCTGGCTGAGCAAGTAACCCACTGCCCCGTTGGCGAACCGCACGCTGATGCCGGCAATAGAGAGCATCGCATCATCCACCCGGCGCCGATAACCGGGACGATCCACAAATGCCTGCACGTGGGTGATGTCGCCGCAGAAATTGCGCATCACCGAGAAAGGATGCGATAAAAACGCTTTAAGATGCCAATATTGCCAGCCTTTGGTTTTTGGGGATTTGGGAGCCTGGTAGTTTTCGGGCTCACCACCGCTGAATCCCATCTTGTGAAGGCAATAGACAAATTCGCCGATTTCGCCATCAGCGATGTATTTGCGCGCGCGGTCTGCCGGCGGAGTGAAATAATGGTTAAGGTTGCAGCCCAGGTAGAGCTTCTTTTTCGTGGCTTTGGCAACCATCTGACGCGCCTCGTTGATATCATTGGAGAGCGGCTTTTCGACCAGCACATGCTTGCCGGCGTCCATCGCTTCCATTGCAGGCTCAAAGTGCCAGCTTCCGTTTTCGATGCCGCCAGTGGTCACATCCACGATGTCCAGTTCCTCATTGCGCAGCATCTCCGTGAGATCGTAATAGGCCTTCACACCGTATTTTGCCGCGCCTTCGTCTGCGCGCGATTTGACCACATCGCAGACTGCTACTATATTTGCCAGCGAGTCCTTGCTGTGCGCTGCTGCGTGCGTATTCCCGATACCACGCATTCCCACAATACCGATTTTTAACGCCATAAGTTTACTCCGTTGGTTTAAATAATGCAATCACACTGTCAGTTTAAAAGTTGGTGAACAGGAAAGATATCTCACTTCCGCGACTCCGCCTGTAATTTCGCTGCCTGCCCCGGATCGCCGATGTGCATCGTATCATACGCCTGCTGAGACGTTTTGAACGGTCCGACGCCTTTGTGCCCGTGCCAGTCACCCTGGTGATGAATCGGATTGGGCAAACCGGTTTCGGCTTCGCGCTTCGCCAGCCATTGTGTCATACGTGCTTTCAGGAATGCCACCACCTCTGGTTCAGTGTCTGCCCGGTTGTGATTTTCTTGCGGATCCTGTTGCAGATTGTATAGTTCGACCGGCGGTTTGAAATGAAAATCCGGTTCCAGGGCTTCGATCAGCTTCCATTCAGGCGTGCGCCAGCCGTGTTTTCGCATCCACGTACACTCGGTGATATAAAACTCACTGAGATGCGATGTCACCTCACCCCGTGTCATCGGCATCAGGCTCTTGCCGTCGAAGTTGATGCCCGTATCGAGATCGAGCAGATCCAGCAGCGTTGGCGTCAAATCGAATTGCTGGCAATATCCGCTCACGCGTTTGCCGACGGGTACGTTACCGGGATAGCGGAGTATCAGCGGTACATGGAGGGTGACATCGTACAACCCGTGATGATCGTAATAACACTCATGGTCATGCAGCGTTTCACCGTGATCCGATGTGATCACAACGATGGTATCATCGAAAATTTTGAGCGACTCCAGGGCGGTGAGCAGGGTTTGAATGCACGCGTCCATATAAGCGACTGCGCCGTCATATTGGGCGATAATATAGTCTTTATCCGAGATTCCGGGCGGCATCCATTCCGCAAAATAATCGCAGAACGGCTTGAAATTCATCACCGGCTCCATTGATTTATTTGCAGGATCGCATTCATTGCCGTGGTAAAACATGCGTTCGTACGGCTCTGGCGGCAGATAGGGTGAATGCGGATCCATGTGCCGCAAAAATAGCAGGAATGGCTGATTCTGCTGCGCCAGCCGCTCAAGTTCCGGGACGGTCACCTTATTTAAATTCTGGGCTTTGGGCGAACGCCCCTGCTTGAGGCTGCCCCAACCTTCGAAGTCAATATACGTATCGAAGCCGCGCGAAGCCGGATTCCCGCGAAAGCCCACACAGGTGGTGCTGTAACCCGACTCCCTGAGAATTTCCGGCAGCGTCTTTATCTCAGGACGCAGCGGACCCTGATGGCGCAGCGCCACAACCTGCGTGTTGAATAAATCCATGCCGGTGAGCATGTTGGAATAACCGGAGGTGGTGGGAATATGCGGGCTGTAATAGCGTTCGAACAGCGTTCCCTGCTCTGCGAGGCGGTCGATGTGCGGGGTTGTCAAGCGATGATGACCATAACAACTCATGCGGTCGGCGAGGAGCGAATCGATACCGAATAAAACGATATTGGGCAGCTTATTTTGTTTGGTTGGCATATCAGTACTCCTGGTTGAATGTATCGATCAAGTTGCCTGGAAAAAACGGGCAATTAGCTATTGGTGTTTCCTTTCTGGCTAAAACGAGCGATGATGCAGTGTCAGTCATTTTTGGGGTGAAAATTTTTGATTCCATTGGCAAAAAGCATCACTAAAAAAAGTATGCTAATCTAAGAAATCAATTTTATAAAATCAAGTAATATTGAAGGAACGGCATATTTTGTGGGAATTTGGTGAGCATTTTTTGAGGATAACGGGATTTCGTCTGGTGCTAGCAGAGTAATTCCAGATATTTACTCAAGTTTCGCAGTTGTTAACCGATTAAAAAACAATAAAGCAAAATTTTGATGATTAACCTTAATATGAATAAAATTAAAGTATAAGAACACTTTCCATTTTGAGCATAAAATAAGGTTTATTCAAATGAGAGTATCTTTAAAAGCTTCTTGAAACGCAGAGACCGCTGAGTTCGCAAAAAAAATAAAGATCGTTTCTCTGCGGTTCTCCGCGTCCTCGGCGCCTCTGCGTTAAATTTAGGAGGTGGGATAAAATAAATACCCAGCAAAATTTCTGAAGCTGCTATTTATCAAAATTATTTTTAAGCAAAATGTCCAAGTTATTTAATCCCACCTTCTTAATAGCTAAACCGTGTAACTGAAATCGCTTTTTCAAAATATTTTTTCAGGACGATTTTGTTTGTTTTAATAATAGCAGTATACTTTTGTCTATTGTTGAATTTTGTTTTAAGCGATAGTTTGAAAAATAGTTAGAAGCTTATCAAATATTGTTTTTATGCGTCTCAAGCCATTGCAAGATGTGCGAAACTTGAGTATTTATAAATAACCATATTGAATCCATGACAAATTAAGCAAATTTCGGATGGGATGGTTTAAGGATAGAGAAAATAAGGAAAAGCATTGTATTTCCTTTGCAGTCGCGCAATATGCTTTTGCTGATTATAATCGTATTATTTTAAAGGATCTAACTCAAAGCATAGATTGCGAGCAATATTATTATATTGGCAAAGTGAATGACGGTATTTTGACAGTACGATTCACCTATCGCAACGATAGCATACGAATATTTGGCGCGTGATATTGGAGAAAGGGCAAAAATATTTATGAAAGAGAAAATAAAATATACTGATGAACCAATGCAAAATGTGGAAATTATTGCCGATTTTCTTCCGTCACCGGAAGAATTGGTTTATAAAGCAGAAACTGTAAAGATTGCAATGTCGTTAAGTAAAACCAGCGTGGATTTCTTCAAAGAAGTGGCGCGCAAAAACCGTACGCAATATCAGAAGATGATTCGAAGATTATTGGATGAATCTGTGCTCAGGCAGAAACATACACACTGAAAATTGGGTAGCGACCTATTGTGTTGGCGTTGCCCTTTGCAGCAGGGGGTTGCTTTGCGTATCCATTGTAGTCTGGCGGATCAGGTAAAGTTGATGCAAATGAATTGACTTTTCTCGTACGAACTTCATTAAGCCTGTGACGGCGTCCTTTTCGCTTTAATAATTTCTAAAATTCAAAAACCACCCACGCGATTATTTGTTTTGCAAATTTAACCTACCGATTCAGATACGATAGCAAATGTGATAAAAATTCTTCCAGATCCGGCAGTGACTGTTGAATTTTTTCATAGACGATCGTGCGGTCGATCAACAAATATTCGTGGATGAGCAGATTTCTGAAATCCGGCAATTTCTCGATGCGCCCGGCAAATTCGGCACTGATGATTCCATTTTCTTCTAAAACGGATTTGATATCATTGTAGCTTTCAGGTTGCCGGAAACCAGCGCGGCTGATAAGATGTTTTGCAATATCCAGCAAAATTTCGATTGCTAAATGAAGGTTGCGTTCGCCGGTGCTTTAATAAAACGGTTCTGCAACGTATTCATCTTTAGAAATATTATCCCTGATTCTCTTGAGAATGGAAAGACATTCGTCGAGTTCTTCAATCGACTTTTTATGTTGTTGTACTCTTTCATTTGTATCTGTTCCTGTCTCTATCCGCTCGAGCATGAATTCATAATATATCTCCCTATACGGCAAAAAATCCAGATATTGCCTGGTGAATCGATAGCGAAATTCTCGCAGCGCTTCTGCATCTTGTTTATATATCATGCTACCATTTTTCAAAACTTCCAGAACCAATTCGTCATAGCGATTATTCAACACTAAAATGTCGATGGGATGCTTCAGCGTATTATTCAATTCCAAAATTAAATTCAGGCGATGTTCGAGGCAGACATCAGCGCTGAAGGTTTCCTGAAAATACACCGCAAAATCAATGTCGCTCATCTTGTTCGTCTGTTCACGAACCACCGATCCAAATAGATAGGCAAACAGAACGTGATTGCGAAGGAATATCGTTTTTAAATTTTCAGAATGCGCCTTTATTAAATGTCTCATTCGGGGATTATTCATTTTATAGATTGATACAAAATTATAAGATATCACATTTCTTCATTTTTAATGTAAAGAATTTTTGCATAAAAGACAATTAATTTTTAAAAGTAATATTCTCACGATCATCAATATGATCGCGCTTCCCGGGATTGCCATATTAAATATTTGTTTACAAAATATTAGAGCGAGAACTCGGTTGCTACAGAGGCAATCTATTCAAAACTCGAAGCGCTGTACAGCCTGATGAATGAGCGGAATTGTTGAATATTGAAAAGCGAGACTCAGCTAGCGAATCGGCGATTTTTCTCGATGGGCATTATTAGTCTGGGCATAGCATTTTTTGGCGACGTAAAGCAGCGTTATCGCTTCACCCGTGCATTCCCCTCCCAAATACTCCAAATCTGGTCTTCATCTGAGGGTTGGGCGTAATCGGTGTAAAGCGTTGTTACCAGTGCGCCGGTTGCCCAGGCGAATTGGACCCATTTCTCCGGTTCCCAGCCTTTCAAAATCGCGTAGAGCAATCCGCCCACGAAGCCGTCGCCGCCACCGATGCGGTCGAGGATGGTGATTTCCCTGGGTTCCACCACGTGCCAATTGTCGCCTTCCGCCATGATCGCGCCCCAGAGGTGGGTGTTGGTGCTCACAACTTCCCGCAGCGTGGTCGCGAAAACCGACGCATTGGCATAAGCCTTTTTCGCTCGCCCGATCATTCCTTTGAAGCTTTCGATTTTGTCAGCGAGACCTTTTCCGCCCGCTTCCGGTCCCTGGATACCCAGACAGAGCTGGAAGTCCTCTTCATTACCCACGAGGATGTCCGCCAGGCTGGCAATTTCTGTGAATATCTCATGCAGCTCTTTCTCCCGATTTTTCCAGAACGATGCCCGGTGGTTGAGATCGAAGGAGATGCGCGTTCCGTGCTTTTTCGCGGCTCTGGCGAGTTCCAGACAGAAAGCTCCTGTTTCGGGAGACAGGGCGCCAATGAGTCCCGACAGATGCACCACCTGTACGCCTTCCTTGCCGAAAATCCGTTCCAAATCAAAATCTTTCACGTTCAGCGTGCGACCTACTTCGCCGGCGCGATCATTGTGCACACGGGGTCCACGGGAACCGTAACCGCTGTCGGCGATATTGATTTGGTGCCGGTAGCCCCAGGGTCCGCCCTGATCGACTTCTTTGGCTTCATAATCGATGTGCCGGCTGGCAAGATTATCCTTGATGAATCGCGCAATCGGGCTGCCTTTGACAAACGTCGTGAGCACCTTGACCGGCAGTCCCAGGTAGGACGATACACTGGCTACGTTGGACTCGGCGCTGGTGGCGTGCATGATAAATGTATCGCTGCTGTGCACGGGCTGACCATTTGGCGGTGTCAGGCGAATTCCCATGCTGGTGGGTACGAGCAGTGAATGGGTATAGTCTTTTCGAAATTCGATCTTCATGAATAACGTCCTTTCGATTTTAATGTGATTCATTTGCGGAGTTTTTGTCTTTCTCGGGATTTAAAAAATTATGCTAATCTAATAAATCAATCACAAAAAAGCAAGCTATATTGCGAGGGATTCTGATTTTATTACAGCAAGAGCGTGAAAGAGGCATTTGGCTTTTTACAAAATCGCTCAAATTACGAGAAATTGCAGCATTCAAGAAATTTGATTTTTTATTAAACGAAATATCATATGGAGCAAAATAAAAAGAATTATTGTGCAGGAAATTTCTTTTGCGCAGGCATTGAGTTAGGATATTTGCTCCTGCTGATCCCTGCCAGCAAGCTCATGCCCATGATTTTTCTCGGTATCAACAGCAACTATCTTTTCAGTAAAAATCATTTTGCAGATAGTCATACAGATTATCAAGATTTTTAACAAAGCTTGTATCAATATAGGTGCTAATGTAATTTAGCTGATTGTTTTGCCATGCTGTTAGCTGTTCAAAGTATGCCAAATCAGCCGGTGACTCTTCGGCTTCTGGAAAATTAGTCTCTGCAACTGATTTAATCAATGAATCCAATTTGCTTGTGTTGGGAAAAAAAATCCTTATCGAGGACAAGTTTTCATTTAATTCTTTTTTATATTTAATGAGTTCAAAATTAATCTCAGAGCATCTGAGTGTCCAATGAAAAGATTGATCACGATCATACGAATTTTTCGGATAGCCTTTTAATTTGTATCTGCTACCGTAGGATGAAGCGACTATATCAGCTTTGCAAGCTTCAATAACTATTTCTCTTATCGCATCTCGAATGCCGAGTAATCTAGCCATTATCCTTCTTTTTTCTTGCATTTTATAAAATTCAATTTGCGATCTTAATCCCAATTGATAATTGATAATGGCTGAAAGCAAAATGCTGATAAGCCCAATAAATACAGATAATTTTTTTTGAGAAAAAGATTTTATAAATTTCCATATATTTTTCTTTTTTTTCCTTTTTTTCCCCATCGCAAAACCCATTCCTTGAGATGCATTAATCAAAAATCAC
>JAFGMA010000408.1 GCA_016927835.1 Candidatus Zhuqueibacterota bacterium
AATGAAAAATATAAAAACGATCTAAATGCCCATCTCTATGGCAGATTGGAAGGGGACCGAAAAAAGATTATCCCCTGGTTAAGTAATGCTACTACTCTAAAGAATAAGCGTGTCCTGGAAATTGGATGTGGTACAGGCTCTTCAATTATTGCTTTAGCAGAACAAGGAGCAAAAATAACCGGGATTGATATTGATGAAGGTGGCTTACTTGTAGCGAAGGAACGTACAAAAGTCTATGGTGTCGATGCAGAATTTAGACTGATGAATGCACAGGATATTTCCAGCGTTTTTCAAGCAACCCAATTTGATCTCATTATATTTTTTGCCTGCCTGGAGCACATGACTATTCCAGAGCGACTCTCTTCATTAAAAGATGCATGGGGAATGTTGCCCGCTAGCGGTTTTCTTGTTGTTGTAGAAACGCCGAACCGTCTCTGGTATTTTGATGGTCACACTTCATTGTTACCCTTTTTCCTTTGGTTGCCCAATGAATTAGCTTTCGCGTATTCCAAATTTAGTTCGAGAGAGAATTTTCGCGAATTATACAACGACTATACGGCAACTTCTAAAGAACATTTTCTAAGAAGAGGTAGGGGAATGAGTTTTCATGAATTTGATATTGCTATTGGCGAAGTACGTAAACTGAAGGTCGTCAGCAGCTTATCATCCTTTGAGGGAATCAGGTATAAGCTGTTAAAGTCAAAACGGGATCGACAGTATAAATCATTTCTGATGAATATCTATCCTAAAATTCATGAGGGTTTTTTTGATGATAATTTGTATCTTATTATAAAAAAAGGATGAGCATTCATCTGATAAATCAAGTAATGCCAAAAAGCAGGCTTACAATTGAAGTTTTGTATTATCTTTTCATTGGAGGCCGTTAGAAACTTACAGATTATCCAATCATCATTGATTCCAGATTATTTTTCATTATTTGATGAGGGGTTAATAAGTTATTTATGATTGTTGAAACGTTATCGTCGGCCCCATTTTTTATCTGTATAACAGCTTATCTCTTTCAAATCTGTGCGAGCAATGGGAGTGATGGTGATTTTCTTTTCCATTATTCTTTGTAGCCCAATTCTTCATCAACTTCTTGCATCAATTCATCAAAATCAAACGCGAGACATTCTCCTTTATCAGCTTGCGCGATGCCAATTGCGATTTCCCGATTTAGTGCTTCAAGCTTTTTTTTGTAATATGATTCGTACTTTAAAACAATATCCGAGACGAAGGAAACTTCATCCGGATAAATTCCTGATTCCACATACGCCTTTACAATATCGGCGGCTTTACCTGAGAGTGTTATTTGCATATTCATAATATTTCCATTTCGCTTTATAGGTCATGATTGAACGAATTGCTAATTTAATATATACTTTTTTGCATGATTAGTCAATAAAAAAATTTAATTTCAACATCACGCATATTCCCTGCATTTTCATTTCGATGATCTAGATCGATTTGTTCGTTCTGGGACTTCTCCAGGCAAATTCCCATAAACTTTCCTCACCATCCATCGTATAATAAAAAAACTTCCAAAATGTGTTGTATAAAAGTTTGCTCCAAACCATAAACTCATAAATTTAATCGATGAAAAATATGAATCCAACTCATCCATTTTATCGAAATATGTCAAAATACCTGTTCAGGCTATTCATTATTTTCTTCACCGGCCATATCCCTGTTGCCATGCCGCAAAAGCTCGTTCAGGATTCCCTGGTTCTGGATTTGAAGTCCAATTTTTCCGATTCGATTTTGCTGCCAGTCAAAATTGATACAATTTTTGATGCGCGCCAGGTTGCAAATCCCCGACTCGTTGGTATTGATGAGGTGAATCAGTATACTTTTGTCCCGGTGGATTTACTGATTCTCACACCAAAGCCACTGGTGGAGGTGATTCAGGCGGCTTTACCAGGAGCTACTCCGGCGGCTTCCCAGCATCTGGCGCTTGGTTTGAATCATTTTGAAGTGTCCACCGCCAAACCGTTGCCATTCCAGAATCGCCATCAAATCCATGCGAGTATGATGCTGTTTCAATCCAACCCTTCCGATACCCTGACTCCTATCGGTGAACTGATCTTTGACTCGGGCTTTACCAAATTCTTTAAAAAACCGAAGTTGAAAAATGGTTATGAAACTGCATTTCAGGTTTATCTGCAGGATTTGACACACACCTTGCAGGCCTGCGCGCACCATTTTGAAAATAGCGAGAATCCATTACCTTATAATTACCGACCGTTCCGTTCCAACGCCCCCTGGCTGCAATTGAACACGGGCACGCAAGTTATCTGGCTGCCGCAAGGGTTTCTGGTGGATGGTCATCTCTATTTCACCTATCCGGAAGTAACCCGGACATTTCAAAAGTCCATTACCACCCTGCGCTATCGAAAAGATGAGGTGTTTGAGACGATTGAGTTCAGTCTGTTCAGCAAATTTCTGAATTATCGCCTCAATCCGAAATTTCTTTTTCAATTCCGATCGCAACTGTTTCTGGGTATCAACCGCTGGAAGGATATGCAGACCACGAAACACAAGTTATATGATGCGCTGATGGGTGATCTGTCGTTCAGTCAAAATTTTCTATTCTACCCGGTCCACGCGCGAACTTTGTATTTCGGGCTGGGTTTGCATCAAAATGTATATTATATCTATACAAAAAGTTTTAAATTTCAACCCGGACTTATTTTTCAGATAGGAATGCAATTATGAGCTGGCGCGGTCTGATTGCCCTGATGTTGCTAACAATTGCCAATACATTCGGGGCAGGCAAGCTAACAATTTCTGGCTATATCATCGATAGTTCATCGGGAGAAACAATTATTGGCGTGAATGTGATTGTACGGGGAACCACGCGCGGGGCGGCTACGGATTTGAATGGCTATTTTGTCATTCCGGGGCTGAGTGCCGGCAATTACACGCTGGATTTCCGGCATATCGCTTACGAAAAGAAGTCCTTACCCGTTAAACTGCTAAATAAAAGCCTGATTCTTAACGAAATTCCTTTAAAGCCAAATATCCTGGAAACGCAGGGCGTCTCCATCGTGGCGGAAAGATCCGAGTTTGCCGATCCATTGCTCGAGACTGGTCATCGGGTGATTAGCCAGGAAGCCATCCGGCGCATCCCCACCAGCCGCAGCGATGTATTTGGCGCGATTAAATTCCTGCCCGGCGTGGAAGGGATTGATCCGATCTCGCCGCTGTATGCCGTGCGGGGCAGCGATACCGGCGAAAATCTTATTCTGCTGGATGGCGTGACCATTTATAACCCGTATCATTATGTCAGTTCTTCGGGATTGTTCAATATTTACGCGATTAAAAATGTGGAGCTGATGGTCGGTGGTTTTGATGTGGAATTTGGCGGGCGGAATAGTTCGGTGCTGTACATTACCACGCGTGAGGGGAATAATCAGAAGCTGCGCGGTGAAATTGCGCCAGGCACGACGCATACGAAAGCGGTGGTGGATTTTCCGCTGAATAAAAATGCCACTATGATGATTTCGGGACGCTATTATTACGATCTTTTCAGCCGGTTTCTGTTCGATGCCCCCAGTCATTTTTATGATCTGAATGCGTCCCTGAATTGGAAAATTGGTACGCGCCATCGCCTGATGCTCCGCTATTTTCATTCCCAGGATCAGTTCGATTTCAACTCGGACACCTATCTATCCTATCTGGGGACGACGCTGGATACCGATATTTTCGAGGATTATAATTTTCGCTATAAAACCAGGTGGCGCAACCAGGCAGCTTCGGCGGTGCTGAAAACCATTGTCACCCCCGATATTTACTGGCAAACGCAGGTTTACTATTCGGCATTCAAGGCGAAGAATCTATCGCTGATTGATTTTGAATATACCGCGGATGATAGTCAGAAAGTCAAGCTTTTTATGGAATCGGATATTCGCGGGCAGATTCAGGATTATGGCGTCAAGTCCAAACTGGATGTTCATTTAACATCCTGGAACCAGGTGAAACTGGGCGGCGAGTGGAATCAGTATCGTTTTGAGAATGAGATGCTGCTGAACCGGTTCAGTGAAGGCAAGGTTTTATATCGGCCGGATTTCATGGCCGGTTTTCTGGAGGATAAATTGGTTTTGGGGCTGCTCTCGGTTCGGTCGGGCATTCGATTTTCCCGGTTCGGCAATCAGTCGAAATGGAATCAGGAATTTCGGATCAATGCGGCGTGGCAAATCACCGATCGTTATAAACTGAAACTCGCGCATGGCGAATATCTGCAGCATATAGTGAGTATCAACACGCAGGAATATGAGTTAAGTCAATTTCTGGATAATTATTATCCCCTGGAGCACAGTCTGCCCGCGGCTTCCCGACAATCCATTGTGGGTGTCGAAGCTCGTTTTTTGAAGGATATCGATATTTCACTGGATTTTTATCATAAAGATATTACGCGAACATACTCATTCGACTATAATGCCAGTCAACTGGCAGCCAGTACTTTTCTCGATAAGCTAAAAGCAGGAAAAGGTGAGGCTTTTGGCTTCGAGTTGTTAGTGAAAGGGAGTTGGCAGCGCACCTCCGGCTGGATTAGCTATGGCTGGAGCCGAAGCACCCGGCAATTTCCGCATATTATGCAGGGCAAGCGTTTTCGTTTCGATTATGACCGGCCGCATACGTTCAAGGCGGTGTTGAATCATGAAATCAATCCCAATCTGGAGTTCAGCGGTGCAATTCGGGTGTTGTCCGGTGCGCCGAAAACGCTGGAAACGAGTTATGCCAACTATTTTTATTATGATCCAATCAGTAATCAGTATGCCCAATGGCCGCAGGTTGTTACCCCGGTGAAGAATAATATTCGATTGCCATATTATTTGAGCCTCGATTTCGGGATGAAAAAGCTGTTGCGAAAAGGATTTGGCGCTGATCTGGCGCGCTATTTGGGAGCGGAACGGGCTTATTTGAATGTTACTTTTGAAAATATCCTGTTTGCTCTGCAGCGGAATGTCTGGTTTTATATCCGGGCGGATGATAAGCTTTATGGAATTGGGACGAATTATATACCGGTGATTAGCGCGGGATATTCGATTCAATTTTGATAACAGAATAGTGTTTTAAGAAGGAATGGCCACAGAATGGAGAGGCCACAGAAATAGATACATAAAAAAAACACAGATTACACAGATTTTATTTGTGAAATCGGTATAATTTAAGGTTTTGGAAAGTACCAAACAACAACTATAACTAAATTTTTTACGAAGTAAAATTCAAAACATTTTTTGCCACGAAGACACGAAGGCACGAAGATTCACAAAGTTGCATGATGGCCTAATCGGCTTCTGGCAGTGTGCTGGAAGAAAAATATCTGTGCGGTACGAAAAGTACTAATTTAACGCAGAGGTGCAGAGAACGCAGAGAAAAGATGGTGGCTAAGAGAATATTAAAAAATCTCTGCGACCTCTGCGCCTCTGCGTTAAAAGACTACTTTGCAGTTAGGTCAGATTCATAAAATCGTGAACAAAATTCATGATTTCGGTACCCTAAAAGTTTAATGAATGGCCACAAAATGAAGAGGCCACA
>JAFGMA010000409.1 GCA_016927835.1 Candidatus Zhuqueibacterota bacterium
ATTAAGAATTTAATTTATTATAGTTAGACTATCATATATAATTTCAAGAGCCTTGGTCTACATTATAGCAGGTCAGGTGTTCTGAATTTATGACCGTTTGCAGTATAATAAATTTTAATGGGTAATTTATTTTATCCCACCTCCTTAAGAAGACAATAGTGAACTGGCAGTTACCGCATCAGAACGAGCTTCTTGCTTTGCACAAAATCCTGCCCGGAACCGGCGGAAGGATCAATCGCATCCATTCGACACAAATACATCCCGCTTGCCAATCCCCTGGCATCCCAATTTATTTTGTGAATTCCAGCCGATTTTTGTTCTGCAAGCAGCGTGCCGACTTCCTCGCCCAGCAGATTGTAGACTCTTAGAGTGACGAAAGCTGATTTGGGCAGATCAAATTCGATGGCAATGCCGGGGTTGATTAGAGCGAAACCGACTTTTTACTCATTGATTTGCATGTTTGATCCTTTCAGGTAAAGTATTAAATTAGACGTTTATAAAGAAAGAAGAAAACATTGCGAATCAGAGGCGCTATCAAGCATTGTCCGAAGCCGGTTTAGGAGAAGGTGTAAAACCTCACTTACGGGTGGGAAAGCGTAGCCTGCCGCAAGTTTTGAACCTACAGGAGATGTCTATCCACCTGAGACTGATGTATTACGAGAAGGTCCTTTCCTGTCCGTTCCAGGCGCCAGGCACCAGAAATCATCCGTGATTCCCGCGCTTTCCAGCATCCGGCTGGTCTTCTCAAAATCGATGTCATAGTGTGCTGTATGGCAGTCGGAACCAATACTGAGACGAACTCCCTGAGATTGCAGTTCTGCCAGGTACTCCAGATATCGGTAAATAAATCCCTCAGGGTAGTGTGGATTGAGCAGGTTGGCAGCGATATTGATTTCCACCGCGGTGTGATGCTCCTTTGCGGCTGCGGCAAATTCCTGGTGCATCGATTTCGGAATCACGCTGAAGTCGTCAAACCAGGGCTCGGCGCGATAATCTCCGTTGCGATCCTTCCAGTGCCCCATCCACCACCAGGGGTGGGCGACAATATCCACCAGCGGGTGCGTCGCCAGGAACATGTTCTGCCGGTGATAATCCCGGATTATCGCCATGCGCTCGAACGGCACGTACATTGCCCAGTGCGTACCGCCAACCACGTATTCGATTTGATATTCTGCAAGAGTTTCCGCCGTGATCCCGATTGCCAGATCGCATCCTCCTCTGCCGCCCGTACGCAGCCCGTACACGGGGCGATCATGCTGACCACTGGCGATTTCATCCAGTTCCCATTGCGACACGCAACTTACCTCGATCCCGAAATGAAAATGCGGGGAAGGATCGATAGCGAGAAACTCCTTGCGGGAACGGGCGATATCGGGCAGGTTGTATGGCGTGTGCAAATGGTCTGTTATTCCGAAATCGCGAATACCCTTTGCCTCTGCTTCACGGACAAGGTCTGAGAGTGTCATGCAAGCCTCATCGCATGAATTGCGTGAATGAATGTGCCAATCGGAGATCAGTTTCATTTTATCGGTCTTGTTGCATTGAATTCAATGTGAAAAGATACTGAGACCAGGAATATATTCATCGAACCACCGGGGGGATTGGTTATTTGAAATAAGAAGCAGTCCTCATGCGTTTTTTCTCCGGCGCAGTGAACTTTAGCCTTTAATTCTATTCCAATCTCTTGCCCTAATTCTACCAGTTTGGTAGTATGTTGATACAAGTTCTATGAAATCCTTAAAATCATCATTTTCTTTTACAATTCGATCTACTGACTGCCAGTCAACTTCAGCTCTAGACCTGGCAGGCAGAAGAACTTCGCTTTCACTTGGATTTTCTGGATTAAGTAAAATAACGCCGATACCATGTAAAGCAGACAACATTCTTAATTCTTGCTCGACTGCACTGTTAGATATAGATGTTGTCACTAAATATCCCTCATTAGCCCAACTCGAATTGCTTACTGCCTGAAAAAAACATCTTCTTGTGTTTGATCCGTTAAGTTCCTTTTTAACTTCGAACGACCATAGTCTGACACTCTGACCCGAACCGTGCTTTACACAAGTACGAATCAATTCATTCCATTCTTTATCGATTGGTTGGATTGCAACAATGTCGGGATGTAACCATTGATTACCTCCGCTACCATACGAGTTTTTTGAACGTTTTTCGTCAATGCGTTGACAATAAAGCTTATGTTCATTCTTCAGGTAGTCAATAAGTACCGGATATAAATCAAATTCCAAAATAGTATTTGAATTTTTTGTTACCGAGACGACATCATCATCCTCAGGAATCTCTGAGTCTGCCCGAATTCCTGTGTCGTCAATTTTATCTGGATCATACCAATATACCCGTGGGCGAGGTTTATCCTGCCAAAAAATATGATTATCGATTTTCAGAATTTGATCTTTTTGTGCGCCAATTTCAGCAACAATTTGTTGAAGGAACGCTTTATCATTTTCAAATATAGGATTTAATCTCTTATCCTGATAATCCTCAGCGTGCTTTTCAGTGATCTTCTCTGCAATCTGCCGAGCAGTAAACTTTATTTTTGGATTCTCTTTGAGTAGCTTTGCCACCTTTTGAGATTGCGATAATTTTTGCATATATGCTCCTCATTTTTACAAGTTCCTTAAAAAGATAATCCCAGTGCTGCTTTGCTCACCAAAGGATTTACACCAAGCTGAATATAAACATCAAACATTGACTCAACCACAAACCATTGGGACGGGCAAGACGCTGAACTCATTGTGCTTTATTTCCGGCAAAGTGCGCAGCCTTCCGAGCGGAGGACCTGGTGTCAGGTAGCCCCGAATATTATTTATGGATAATAGCTGTATTCGGATAAAATCCATTTGAGAATCATTTCCGTTACGAGCATTCTGGCTGCCCTTTTACGTAGGATCGCTTTTCGCAAATAAAACCGTTCTTCACCTGAAAAATATCGGCTCCCCGGATATGTCTTTTTGCTCCCGTCGTATCCGCCCACTCGTATTTCCAGCGCACAACGCAATGCAACCCAATACCAAACGCCTCCTCGATTTCAATATGGGCATTGGGCGAAGCTCGGAAGAAATCCTGCCAAAACCGGGTTACGGCTTCCTTTCCCCAATAAACAGATCCGTCGGGGGCAGGATCACAGCTTTCGAATAGACAATCATCGCTCGCAAGCTGCATCATTCCCCCCACATCATGACGGTTGAATGCCTCGTTGAATTCCAGTACGACGCGTATCGCAGATTCCAGCCGCGACAGTCTGCTTGGACTCATATCGATGACTCCTCCTTCCGGGGTGCTAACAGGCTGTTGAGTATTTGCCAGTCATGACCTGAAATGAACGTAATTCAATTGGGAGTAATAAAACAAATCAAGTCAGGAACAAGCGAGCTCCTGCCAGAACCACTGCGGCGAGGATTCCGGCGATAACGTCATCCATCATAATGCCCCAGCCGCCTGGCAATTTTTCACCATAACTCACAGGTGCGACTTTTGTGATATCGAATAGCCGAAAAAGCACGAAGGCGCCAATGATGAAACCTGCTGTTTTTTCAAAGGGCACAATTACGATGAGCTGACCGACGAATTCGTCTGCCACCACCCGCGAGGGATCATGTCCCCAGAATTGCTCCGCCTTCGTTGAAGTCCAAACGCCAATCAGAAACAGGAACACGATCAGGCAAATCCAGAAAACCGTCGTCATCTCGGGGCAGAACCAGAAGAGAGCCAGACAAAAAGCGCTCGCAACCGTTCCGGGTGCAACGGGAAAATAGCCGATGCCGAACACAGTCGCTATCGCTTTGATAATTATTTTCATTTCAAATTTCTCGGATGATTACGGTACGATAGGTTCACTCTTAGAGGAATAGGTTTAAATTAAGTGAATCAGGGAAATTCTTGAATGGTTGAGGTAATCCTCATTTAAAAAAATGCTCAGATCGGGTTAAACGAATCGATCAACTTCAAATGGCAATCGCGTATGTGTGCTATAGCAGGTAACTGCGCCCGGTGTGAGCACAACTGAGCCGTCGTTGTAACCGCAGCGTGCTGACTTGTTTTCATTGTCCTGAGCAAAATAGCAATAGCCCGGAGCGAGCCACTCATACTCCGGGCTATTATTGTCAAGCAGAAACGTCTAGCTGGATTCGCCGCACATCGCCAGCAATTCTTCCCAGCGGCGATCCACTTCTTTTTGAGCCAATTCCAACAAACCCTTATTATCTTCCCTCAGGAGATGTCGGAAACGCCCCTGAACTTTGAGCCATTCCACCAGCGGTAATTTTTCTTTCGGTTTGTATGTCAACTTTCGCTGGTGATTTTCAAACTCATACAATGGCCAGAAGCACGTATCGACGGCTAATTTAGCCAATTCGATGCCGTCATCCGAAGGAAAGCGCCATCCGGGAGGGCAAGGTGCCAATACATTGATGAATGCCGGTCCATCGACAGCAAGGGCTTTTTCGACCTTTTTATTCAGATCACGCCAGTTATGCGCCGATGCCTGTGCCGCATACGCAACATTATGGGCGATTATGATTTCGGTCAAATTTTTTGGGAACTGTCGCTTGCCCTGTTCAACTTTTCCTGCGGGCGCTGTTTTTGTATCGGCTGCAAAAGGTGTGGCACTCGATCGCTGAATTCCGGTATTCATATAAGCTTCATTATCGTAGCAAACGTAAAGCATATTGTGTCCGCGCTCCATCGCGCCGGAAAGCGATTGCAAACCGATATCATAGGTACCGCCGTCACCGCCAAATGCAATAAATTTAACATCTTTATTCACCTTGCCTTTTTTCTTCAGCACGCGATACGCGGTTTCGACACCACTGATTGTAGCGGCGGAATTTTCAAATGCATTATGAATGAAAGGAATGTTCCAGGATGTATAGGGATAAATTGTAGTAATAACTTCCATACATCCGGTGGCACATCCAACGACAACGTGACCCTCGACTGAGCGCATTATTTGCTGGAATGCAACCATTGGGACACAACCAGCACACGCACGATGTCCGGGCGCGATACGTTGTTCTCTTTGCGCGAGTTGTTTTATATTCGCCATTTATTAAAACCTCCGGTGTTTTCGTTTCGTTTTCATATATAAAAAGCAGGTAACGCCAGCATTTTTTCAAACTTAATTTAGTCTCGCAAACCAAGGAATTTCGTTTCAAGCGGTGCTTTTCCTGTTTTAGCAGCCTGCTTCAATTCTTCAAAAGCGTGTGATATTTGCTCGAGATCGACATCTCTGCCACCGAGTCCGTAGATGAAATTCATGACGGGAACGGATACGTTCGATCCATAAAGAATCGACCGAATATCGCCATAGACTGGTCCGCCGTAGGTTCCCAATGACATTGCCCGATCCAGAACGGCAACGGCTTTCAGATCTTTCATGGCATCCAGCAGCGCGGCAGCGGGGAATGGTCTGTAAACGCGAATCTTAATCAATCCGACCTTTTCGCCATTTTGTCGCAACTGGTCTACAGCTACTTTTGCGGTTCCTGCGGTCGACCCCATGACGATAACAGCGCGCTCGGCGTCATCCATTTTATAGGTTTCGATCAATCCATATTTCCGACCGGATAATTTGGCATACTCGGCAAAAACGCTCTCGATGACCGGCAACACATGGGACATGCCCTCGTATTGCTGGCGTTTGTGCTCGAAATAATAATCCTGCAAATCCAGGGGTCCCATCGTGATTGGATTATCGACATCGAGCAAATAGCGCTCAGGCTGGTATTCGCCGATAAAATCCTTGACTTGCTGATCTTCGATAATTTCAAAGCGTTCAAGGGTATGGCTCAAGATAAAACCATCTAGCGTCACCATCGCCGGTGTCAGGACTTTCTTATTTTCCGTGATTCTGAATGCCATTGCGGTGTTATCATACGCTTCCTGAGCACTTTCCGAGAAAATTTGAATCCATCCGGAATCTCTCGTGCCCATGGTATCGCTGTGGTCGCAATGAATATTGATGGGTCCGCTCAACGCGCGATTAATCACCGGCATGACAATGGGCAATCTCAGCGAGGACGCGATGTACACGATTTCCCACATCAACGCTAAGCCGTTCGCAGCGGTAGCGGTCATTGAACGTGCGCCGGCGGCGGCGGCGCCTACAGTTGCACTCATCGCACTATGTTCTGATTCCACTAATATCAATTCAGTATCGACCAAACCATCGGAATAATATTCAGCAAATTTATGCATTAATTCGGTTTGTGGTGTTATTGGATACGCTGCAACAACATCGGGGTTTATCTGGCGCATTGCCTCCGCTGCTGCTTCGTTTCCACTTGCTGCCATTACTTTTGACATGTTGCTTTATCCTCCAGGTATTCCGGTCATCATCGAATGTATGTTTAAGGAAACAACACACTCTTCATACCGGACCAATTTTTCAAGTCACTATAACTTAAGGTATAAACTTTCATTCACTTTTATATGGTGCTTCGGAAATACGCAATCGGCATTAAAACCTGATAGTTTTCTGTTTAGAACTCAGGAACCATCTCGATGGCTTGAACCTTGTCAGGGCAAACCTTTGCGCAGATGCCGCAGCCTTTGCAAAAATCATAGTCAATCCCGGTGATTTTGCCATCTTTTACTAATATTGCGGGTTCGGGACAGAAGGTGAAACACAGGAAGCAATTTGTGCACTTGTCTTCATTCCATATAGGTTTGTATGCACGCCACGATCCGGTTTTATATTCAGTAGATGTACCGGGTTCAACGATTGTCCCGCCAATGGGTATTTCTTTCCAATTTTTTTCTGTCATTCTCCCTTAACCTCCTCATAAGCCCGTTTAACAGCCGAAATATTTGAATCAATTACTTTCTGGCTAAATTTGTGAGAAAATTTCTTGGTTAAACCACGAAGCAGCGTATCCATCTGCATCAGACCGGCTGCCTTGAGTAAAGCACCTAGCATGACCGTATTCGGAATGGGGCGCCCGATTTCTTCAAGAGCAATTTGATTGGCATTCAATGTGTAAACTGTTTTGCCTTTCAAACGCAACTTTGCTCTAATTTCCGAAGGCGATGAAGGTGTGTTGACAATCAAAACGCCATTGTTCGGCATCCCTTCAGTCACATCAACGGTTTCCAACAGGGTTTGGTCCAACACAATTACAATGCTCGGGTTTTTGACCGCACAATGTATATAAATAGGCTCATCAGAGATCCGTGTGAAACCTCGCATAGGAGCGCCAGTTCTTTCTGGACCATAATCCGGGAAGCCCTGTCCGTATGAACCTTCTTCGATAACAGCTTCAGCAAGCAACAGAGCCGCAGTTTTCGCACCCTGTCCGCCGCGCCCATGCCATCGAACTTCTGTTATTTTTGACACTATCGTACTCCTCTTTTTAATTTAACAATTGAACTTCTGGAATAACTCGATATTACAGTAATAATGAACGTCTTGGAAATCAAAGGTTTGTACGCCCTTCTATTGCATTTGCGAGAGTGATTTCATCTGCAAATTCAATATCCGTACCAACAGGAATGCCCCGGGCGATTCGAGTGATTTTAATGCCGGTTGGTTTGATCAATTTTGCGAGATAGAGTGCGGTTGCCTCACCTTCTGCGTTTGGATTTATCGCAAGTATGATTTCTTGAATATCGCCATGCAGCCTTTGAAGCAACGGCTTTATTCTTAATTCATCCGGTCCTATACCATCAAGAGGGGATAGCGCACCACCTAAGACATGGTATTTACCATTGTATTGATTTGTTTTTTCAATTGCCAATATATCATTGGCTTCCTCAACCACACATATCACTTTTCCGTCTCGATTGCTACCTGTACAAATAGGACAGGGATCCGATTCCGTTATATTATAGCAAATCGAGCAAAACCTGACATTTTCTTTTAATTCATTTAGCGTCTTTGTAAGAATCAGCACCTTTTCTTTGGGAATTCTCAAAAGATAGAAGACCAATCGCTGTGCCGATTTCCTGCCAATTCCCGGGAGCTTCGCCAACTCGTTTATCGCCCTTTCAACCGTCTCCGAAAGATAACGCATGACAGGTCTCCTGAGGGCTATCTTAGAAATTCATGATTTTGCAAAAAACCCGGCAAATTTTCAAACATCCCTCCTGTTGCTTTCGACATCTCCTGTTGAGCCACCTCGTGCGATTTCAATAAAGCCTCATTTACGGCTGAAATCACTAACGCTTCCAGCATGTCGATGCTCTCAGGCTGCAAAAGCTCTTTTTCAATTTTTATGTCCAGGATTTCTTTTTTTCCATTTGCCCTGACTGTCACCATCCCGCCTCCTGAACTTGCTTCAACTTCGATTCTTTCCAAGCCATCCTGGACTTTGGCGACTTTCTCTTGTGCCTTTTGCACTTGATTCAAAATTTCATTCAATGCTGCTTTAAGCATAATTTACCCGCCTTTAAAACAATCTATGTTACTAATTCGCCATCAAAAGCCGTCATGATCGTATTCACAATCGGGAATTCACCGGCTAAATCTTCAACTTTTTCAACTACGCTTTTCCCGCTTTCTTTGAGCTTTTTCATATTTTCGCTTATGATATTCCCTTTTTTGCACTTGAGTCGCAACTTCAAACCTAACAACTGCTCGATTACACTCTCAATAAATCGTTGATTTTTAACAACCGAGTTGATGTGGAATCCATTTTCTTTGCCAAATGTCACTTCCAATACGCCATTCTCGACATTGGTTGGTTTTCCCTCACTGAGGAAAAGCCCCAACGCCATTTTCTTGTTCTTGATCAACTCGACTATTGCCTGCCACTGCTCCTGAATTGCTTGCAGGCTAATTTCAGGAGTTTGCTCATATTTTATCGCATCTTTTTCTTCTGGCTGATCGGTCTGCGTCGATTTCTTCTCTTCCAGCGATGCCAGGATTTCTGTTGCACGCTTTGACACCGGAAACTGCTTCTCGGTTTTGGACGATGCGTCGCTGTTATCGCTGTCAGCCAATTTAAGTACTGCGGTAGGATTGTTTTGTAACGTTGGCTGACGATCGGTGTACGCATTTTTCTTCAAGCTGTCAATTTTTTCCAGCAATTGTCCAAGTTGAAGCGTTGAATCCAGCTTTACCATCCGAAGCAATGCAAATTCGAATTTGAGCCGGGGATTTGTACTTCGCTTGATGCCATACTCTGTATCCGAGGCAATTTTGATAAGACGTAATAAATCCTCTTCGGTAAAGTGCTTTGCATCTTCCTGATAACGCTCGATGAATGCATCTGAAGTGCTTGAAGCATCGATCGAGCCGGTTGCCCTGCAAATCAGCAGATTTCTGAAGTGCTCGGAAGCGCCGATAAGGAACTCACTGACATCGTATCCTTCAAAGAAAACACCATTTGTCAATTCGATGCAGCCTTTAATATCTTTATTTCTTATAATATCAGTCAACTCAAAAAAGATATCGGTGTTAATGACGCCGAGTAATTCGGAAAGCGGACCCACATCAATGGAATTCCCACAAAAAGAAACCGCCTGATCGAGCAAGCTTTCAGCGTCGCGCATGCTGCCATCAGCTTTCTTCGCCAGAATAAGCAGCGCTTCCGGGCTGATTTGGATTTTTTCTTCGGCGCAGATGGTTTTCAACTGGGAAATAATATCTTTGACGGGCAATCGTTTGAAGTTGAATCTTTGACAACGCGAGAGGATCGTTGCAGGAACCTTGTGAGGCTCTGTGGTAGCGAAAATGAACAGCACATTGCCCGGGGGTTCTTCAAGCGTTTTAAGCAATGCGTTGAATGCCTCGGTGGTGAGCATGTGCACTTCATCGATGATATAAATTTTATATTTGCCCTTATTGGCAGCATAGCGAAGATTCTCTCGAAGATTCCGCACCTCGTCTATTCCCCGGTTCGAAGCGCCATCGATTTCAAAAACACTGAGACTTCGACTTTCATTAATTTCAATACAGGTTGAACATTTATTGCACGGGGTGGGTGTGGGTCCATTATCGCAATTAATCGCCTTTGCTAAAATTCGCGCGATTGTCGTTTTGCCAATTCCGCGGGGACCGGAGAAGAGGTATGCATTTGCGAGACGATTCGCATTAATTGCATTTTCCAGGGTCGTAATCACATGCTTTTGACCAATAACATCGTGGAACCGCATGGGGCGCCACTTTCTGGCCAAAACGAGATATGACATTCTTTCCTCCCGGTAATTATCAGGCAACAAAAACTCAGCGTTAACGATTGTAATCAAAAAATCCGGACACGTTTGGATTTAGCTAAATAAATAAGGCTGTGCACCTACCGTCGATTCCTCACTTTCCTGGTTCACTTTCAGCAGCCAACTCCAGCCAAGAGCCCTCACGGCACACACACTGCATGCTTACCGCTGCTACCTTCCGGTCCTGACGGGGTTGGGCACTCGTCTGTTGCGTGAGACTTGAACTATCAATATCGCTTGCTGAAAATAGAACGAGGCTGAGCAAACCTCTAGGAAGGAATTCAACCCTGCTATAGCGGATTGCAGGTTACAGGGCACCGCTAGTTCCCCGTCTAGCACAGCCATAAAATAATGTAACTCAGATTTCAGAGTTAAAAAGCAATGTGGCAGGATAAATTTGTGGAGCAGATGGGAGTCGAACCCACGGCCTCCAGAGTGCGATTCTGGCGCTCTCCCAACTGAGCTACTGCCCCAGCCCGATATTAGCGGAGAGAGAGGGATTCGAACCCTCGGAGGAACTTGTGGCCCCTCACACGATTTCCAGTCGTGCCCATTCGGCCAGCTCTGGCATCTCTCCAACTCCATCGAATCATTTTATCACTTGCGGAGAGGGAGGGATTCGAACCCCCGGTTCGCGAATGCAAACAACGGTTTTCGAGACCGCCCCGATCAGCCAGCTCCGGCACCTCTCCTTTTTATTTAAATTGATTTATTTCTTATTTTTTCAAAGAACGATTTTAAGATGGTTGAGCAAGGTTGCAGCAAAACATTTTTGTAGATTGCAATATCAGAATACCATGCCGGATTTTGCAGAATGTTTTCAACACTGCCACAGGCACCAAACCTTGGATCACTCGCTCCGAAAACAACAATCGGAATGCGTGCCATTAATATTGCCCCTGCGCACATTGGACAGGGCTCCAGGGTAGTATAGAGAATTGTGTCTGTCAGTCTCCATGAGGCTAAATGATTTGCAGCAGCGGTAATAGAAAGCATTTCTGCATGGGCAGTTGGGTCTTGTAGGCTCTCAACAAGATTATAGCCTTTGGCAATTGCTTTTCCTTCATACACGATCACAGAGCCAACCGGAATTTCGTCTTTATCATAAGCTTTTTCAGCTTCCCGAAGGGCGACTGTCATCCACTTTTCATGCTCATCCATGAAATATTCACATTAAAAAATTAGTACGCCCGAAGGGACTCGAACCCCTAACCTTCTGGTCCGTAGCCAGATGCTCTATCCAATTGAGCCACGGGCGCATAACATAGCGCGTACGGGATTCGAACCCGTGCTACCGGCGTGAGAGGCCGGCGTCCTGAACCCCTAGACGAACGCGCCTTGTATAAGCAGTATGTAGCAGTAAAATACGCCCGGAGGGACTCGAACCCCCACTCCTCTGGTCCGAAGCCAGATGCTCTATCCAATTGAGCCACGGGCGCATCATTGCTGAGGAGCAGGGATTCGAACCCCGGTTCCACGGTCCAGAGCCGTGTGTCCTGCCGCTGGACGACTCCTCAGTTAAAAAAGTGCGGAGAGGGAGGGATTCGAACCCTCGGTAGAGATAATCCCTACAACGACTTAGCAGGCCGCCCCGTTCAGCCGCTCCGGCACCTCTCCATTTTTTTTCACATGCAGTTTTTTGGCAGCGGAGGGCGAGGGACTCGAACCCCCATGGGCGTGAACCCGGCGGTTTTCAAGACCGCTGCCTTACCAATTAGGACTAGCCCTCCTTTTTCAGCTTTTCAATATACAAATTTTTTATTTTCAAGTCAATAAAATTTTTAGTGCCGCTAGATTTTTATGAAGAATTTTCCCGGTATCTGGCGCACAATGTCTTTGAGTTCCAATGCCAGAAGAATTCCTAATACTTGCGATGTACTCATTTGATTTTGTTCCGCTAACTGATCTATATGAATGGGCTCATTGCTAAGAGAGGTATATATTTTTTGCTCGATCTCTGTCAAATTTATAGCGGGCGTCTCGTTCCTCGCTTCAGAGAGCAACCGGGGCAATTGCGGTTTTAACTCGTTAATAATATCCTCAATAGACTGCACAAGCTTTGCCCCATCGGCGATAAGGTTATTGCAGCCGATGCTTTTGGAGCTATTGATATTTCCCGGCACGGCAAACACTTCCCGGTTTTGTTCCAGCGCGATATTGGCAGTGATCAACGCTCCGCTTTTGACACCGGCTTCCGCAACGACTACGCCCATGCTTAGAGCACTTATGATGCGATTTCGCCTTGGAAAATTGCTGGCATCGGGTTTAGCGCCCATGGGAAACTCTGACAGAAGCACTCCATTGCCTGATATCGCGTCAGCAAGTTTTTTATTCTCCGGCGGATAGATAACATCGACGCCCGAACCCAACACTGCAATGGTCCTGCCACCGCCACGAAGGGCACTCCAATGGGCGATCGTATCGATGCCCCGCGCCAGACCACTTACAATCGAAATACCACGGGCTGCGAGTTCCTTGCCGAATTTTTCTGCAACCATTTTCCCATAATTCGTTGGCGAGCGAGAACCGACGATGGCAATTGAATGGCTATCACTTTTAGAAAACTCGCCTTTGAGAAAAAGAAAAGCCGGTGGATCGTAAATTCGCTTTAGATTATCGGGATACTCCGAATCCCAAAAAGTAATGATACGCGAGTTTGCTTTTTCGAGCCGGGATAATTGAATTTTCACAAAATCATCGTGCTGATTCTGCACGATACGCTGCGCAAGGATTTGATCGATTCCTTCGACATTAACAAGCTCGAAGGATTTTGCGGCAAATATTCTCTCAGGTGATTTAAAGCGCCCGATAAGCGCGCGTATTTTATTTGCACCAATTCCCGGAATCGAATATAACCGGAGCAATCCTTCAATATCAAGATTGCGGCTTCTATCGTCTGTATACAATCTGGTTTTCCTGGATTTGAGAAAGGTTTTCTGTGATGAGACGAATCAACGAATCCAATCCTTTGCCTGTCGCTGAGGAAATATAGCAGGTTGGCAATTTGGGATCATCATCAAATTTTAAAGAACGGGGCAAATCCGGGCAGATATCGATCTTGGTAAATGCGATAATTTTGGGCTTTCTTGCCATCTCATCTGAAAAGGAATTCAGTTCGCATTGCAGCATTTGATAATCATGCTTGTAATCATTGCTTTGACAATCGATCATCAGCACGAGCAGCCTGGTGCGCAGGATATGATTTAAAAATTGGATTCCCAGTCCCTTTCCCTGGTGAGCACCTTCGATAAGACCGGGGATATCAGCAAGGATAAACGACTGGTGATCGCCGTACGCGACAACGCCAAGATTTGGTGAAAGCGTGGTGAAGGGATAATTGTCGATTTTGGGTTTGGCAGACGATAGCTTCGAGAGCAACGTGGATTTCCCGACGTTCGGCGGTCCGACCAAACCGACATCGGCAATCAACTTCAGTTCGAGCTGCAAATTTCGGAAATCGCCTTTTTTACCCGCTTCGCATTGGCGGGGGGCTTGATTCGTCGACGAAACAAATCGCGCATTTCCACGCCCTCCTCTACCGCCTTTGGCAATTATTTTTCTCTGATCAGGTTCAATCAGGTCGGCAATTACTTCTCCTGAATCTAAATCCCGAAGCATTGTACCAGGGGGAACCCTGATGACGACATCCTCACCATTTTTTCCGAATTGGTTAGAACCCCTGCCGTGTTCCCCCCGAGGTGCTTTAAATTGTGTTCGATATCGGAAATCCAGCAGCGTATGCAGATTGGTATCAACCTGAAAGATGATATTTCCGCCGTTTCCGCCGTCGCCGCCATTGGGTCCGCCATGCGGTACAAATTTTTCCCTGCGAAAGCTGACACAACCGTTTCCGCCATTGCCCGCTTGTACTGAAATTTTTGCCTGATCAATGAACATTCATCACGTTTGGTTAAGGATACGGGATCAAATAAGATGCCTTATTCAATAGCCAATCGATACTTATGACACAACATAAAGGCGCAAAAGCAGCAAGATATTTGATCCCATTTTTTCAGTTTATATTTAATCCATATTTTCAATAAGGGCATCTGCGAATTCAGATGTTTTAAGCTTTGACGCACCCTCCATTTGGCGTTCCAAATCGTATGTCACTCTCTTTTGCAGAATCGATTTTTCAATGGCGGATACAATCAGATCGGCAGCTTCTTGCCATCCGAGATGTTCGAGCATCATCACACCTGACAGGATCACAGAGCTTGGATTGACTTTATCCATTCCGGTGTATTTTGGCGCTGTCCCGTGTGTGGCTTCGAACAGTGCAATTTCATCACCAAAATTTGCGCCAGGTGCCAATCCGAGTCCGCCGACTTGTGCTGCGGCGGCGTCTGAAATATAATCGCCATTCAAATTTGGCGTGGCGACGACATCATATTCATCCGGACGCAGGAGAATCTGCTGGAACATTTGATCGGCAATTCGATCCTTTATCAAAATTTTTCCGGCAGGCATGTTACCATTAAATTGATCCCACAATTCTTTTTCGGATATCACGGTATCTCGGTACGCTTCTTTCGCCAGTTCATATCCCCAATCCCTGAACGCGCCTTCTGTGAATTTTTGTATATTTCCTTTATGCACCAGCGTGACGGATTTCCTCTGATGAGACAATGCATAGTCAATCGCTTTTTTAACGAGGCGCTTCGTTCCGGTTACGCTGATGGGCTTAATTCCGATTCCGCTATCCTGTCTGATTTTTTTGCCCATTTCTTCGGATAAAAATTTCAGAACTTTCTTAACTTCATCGGAGCCATTTTCAAATTCGATGCCCGCATAGACATCCTCTGTATTCTCTCTGAAAATGACAATATTCAACAAATCAGGTCTTTTTACGGGGCAGGGAACACCCTGATACCAACGTACCGGACGCACACAAGCATACAAATCCATCCGTTGTCTCAATCCGACGTTGAGCGAACGGAATCTCGGCGTAATCCACTCGGAGCCGCATTTAATACACTTTTTGGGTCGATTTTTCGGTGAATCGCCTTGTTCGGCTGCACAGGAAAGACAAACATAAGGGAACCCCCCGACCGGCGTGGTCAAAGGACCCTTGATTGCAACCAGGTACGTTTTAATCGCTTCAATTGTATCTTCAGGAAGTACATTATCATTCCCGTATTTTTGCAGCGCTTTCAATCCTGCATAAATTTCGAACCACGCGATCTTGCGCTTTCCGGCATACGCCTTTTTAACGGACGCATCAAAAACCCGGACGGAAGCCCTCCAAATATCAGGTCCGGTTCCGTCTCCTTCGATAAATGGTATAATCGGATTATCGGGAACTTGTAATTTGCCATTTTTAGTTGTAATCTTCGCACCTTCAACCGGCGGTTTGAGAAGTTTGAAATCAGCCATCAAAGGACCTCCCGTGTTAAAGAGTTCTGCTATTATTATGATATTGATTAAACCGAAATCCAAGTTCAATAAGGAGAAATCAGTTTTAAAAGTACGATATTTCTTTTTTTATAAGAGGAAAAGGCATACGACAATTCTCGACGCATCTGCTGCGTTTTGATAGGCGCTTTTCAGGGCAATCTGGTTCTAAGGCGGCTTAATATGCATCATTTGCAAAAGCAGCATGCTATTAGAATCCGGTAGAACCTGTCGCTTCAAAAAAGCTGTAGATTAAGTATATCGATCTTCTTAGCGATTTGGTTTGCCACGAAATTATTGGATATGCAAATGGATTCGAATTCGCAGCTACACGGGGTTCGCCTTGCGCCTGAATAAAGGGGAATGTGTCAAGTTGTGCGGCAAATTCAAGCGTCCGAATTGAAAAATCCAAATAACGGGCAGAAGCAAAATTTCCAACCGACTTGATACCGCATGCCAGAGCAATGGCAATTTGAAGATAAATCATTATAAGAAAAAAAAAAAGGAAAGTCAATACTTTTTAAATTCAACAAGCATCCCGCTTTTGCATGATTCTTAGCTTCCCTGGTTGGTGCTTCTGAAGCATAAACTCAGGGATTAGAATTTGGAATAATATATAAAATCCTGATAGCGATATCATTTCCACGCAGTGAAAGCGGAAAAACGAATTTGGTCAAAAACTGCCTGGTGCATGAAAATTTTTTCGTACAGGGAGTGCGTCAAATGAACGCGTATTGTGGATATTGGACAATCACCCATTTTACAAATCGCCAGGCATCTTAGCTTTTTCCGGATGCGGGACACTGGTTGCAATTTTTTAAAGGGCAGCCCATTTCGGGAATGTTATTGGCGATACTTTAGCATGGAGTTTTGTTGCGGATGAAATGAAATTTTGAGTCAGAAACCCATCGAATATCGGACAGACGAGACGACACGGGAGTGCACACTCTGGGGTGTGTACTCCCACAGAAAATCATCCCACAGTGATCTGTTTGTAATACTCCATACGCTTCTTTTTAGTATCCAGCTCGAGCAAATTCAAATACTTGCGAACCTGGAACCAAGTAATTTTCATGTTTCCGAATTGCGGGGATTTTAATTTTTTCATGATCTTGATACTCCCCGCTTCGGGATCTTCCATCACTATTTTCTTAATCTTCTCTTCTATATTCTCACCAGAAGAATCAGCAGGTTCTTCTGCGTCTATTTCATCAGCGTGCGTTACGCCCTGGGCGCCTGTCGTGGCGCGATGTGTTTCGCCTGTTGCGCCTTCCGGTACCGAGGTTTTGCTATCCATCGTCGTAAGTGTCGGGCGAACTCTGTTACCGGCTTTTCCGCTTTTATCGAAATCTTCAACAGCGTCTTCAATTGTATTGAAGGCTTTCAGGATGAAATGGAACTCTAGCAGTTCGAATACCTCATAAACATCCGGGATCATCCGCACTAATTTCAAATCGCCGCCTTTTTCTCGGATACCTTTTATTTCGCTGATAAAGATACCCCACCCGGCACTACTGATATAGTCAACATCTCCCAAATCAATAATAATATTAAAAATCCCATCTCTAAGCAACGATTCGAGTGAGTGCTCTAATTCGGCGGAAGTCGTCGTATCGATATATCCCCCCACCTTAATAATAGAGATTTCGTTTTTCAAGCCTGCTTTTTCAACTGATAATTGAATCCCTTCCATGATGTCAATCTCCCGATGTAAATAGTTTTTTTAACGATTTCTCGGCTATATGATCAAATATAATTGAAATGTGAGTAAAAGTCAATAAAAAAAATGGGTCGATGTAAAACCTCAGTTATGCATGCATCCCGTCGTCATCCGCTCGCCAGGCATTGCTCCGGAAGCAGATTCGAGGCTTCACGGCTCGATTCAAAAATTTCTTGCTTTACCTCAAAAATCTTCGAATATGTTTTAACATAATAAGGAGGTCGGATTAAATAGCTTGCTTTTTGAAATCGTTTTCAAAAATATAAATAAAGAATTATACATTTATATGCATTGATGTCAGTTTCGCACTTTTAAATTTTTCACTTTTCAGACAGCAATCTATTGACGCGTTCAATATTATTTTTAATATCGCGTCTGGTTGGATTAATTCTAAGCGCGCATTCCCATTCAATGATAGCTTTCCTGTAATTGCCGCTATTGGCGTAAATTACTCCCATATTTTCATAGGCATCCAGGTTATTGGGATCGATTTTCTTAACACGTTCGTATTCTCGAGCAGCCTTTTCAAACATACGCGTTCTGAAATATGCATTGCCCAAAATAGTATGCGCCTCTTTCATATTCGGATATTTCTCGATCACCTTTTTCAATTCATTGATTGCAGCGTTATAATGCCTTTGATGATAATATTGAAGACCGCGTATCAACATTTGCTGTTTTGTTTGTTCGGGTTCTTCGAGAACATCCGTTTGTGTCATGCGTTCAGGAATGAGAGAATTCTGGTCATCCTGGCTAGAATCAGCAGTTTCGGCGGTCGAATTCTGTTCAGCCGCTTTTTCATCCAAAATTGCCATTTCTTTTTCGATCTTATCCAACATAGTAGAGTAAGTCGGTTCCGGAGCATTTATCGTCAAGTCGTTAGAATCTGTATCGTCTGCTCCATTATCCGGCGGAGTCAATCCTTCAAGTTCATCGGTAAATCTGAATTCCGGAATTGTGTCTTCAACCAGCGGTGTAAATTCATGCTCCTGCTCGTTTGTATCGTCTTCGTAGCTGGTATGATCGAAGTCCCAAAATGATTGCTCATCCAGCAAATCGTCCGCCCCATGAAGAATCATGGAATCTTCTTCATCATCAGACGTTTCGTTTTCTGTATGATAAGCGATGATATCATCCGATTCAAGTTTATCAAATAACTCCTCATGGCTCACTAAATCGGGGTTCTGCTTATCCTGCTCTGATTGCTCAAAATGTTCATCGGATGCGGTCGAAGCATCGGCGAAATCAGTATTTTCCTCATAACTTTCGGATTCATACAATGAATCACCGTCCAGCAACTGCTCAAATGCCACATCATCAGAGCTTGCTGGTTCAGGCAAATCTTCTTCAACGGCTTTTTCTTCATGTAATTCTTTGGGTGAATCTTCAACTGGCTCGTTTTCGTCCACAAAATTCAGAATATCGTCTTCAAAAACAAACTGTTCAGATTCAAGTTCCTTATCAAGCACCGATTCGATGGGATTCAGCAGCAAGGATTCGGCATCGGTCAACTCGTTGTATTTTTTCCGCCGAACTCTGAAAAGGAACTCTTGTTCCTTGCCATTCGAATCTTTCAGGTCTGTACTATCTGCTGCAGTTTTTGGTGGTTCCAGGTTTTTCTGCGCCCCTGGGACCTCAGTCCGGTTACCTGGTGATTCTATAATCACCTGCCCATCAAGCGTTAGCAAGGGCGTACCAGGCGGTTTTATCGGCTTGCCCTTTTTTTCACGCGCGATAAATGCTTCGCGAAGTTTCCGCGTATTCAGCCTTCCGCGGACAAGCTCGTCATATATTCTGGTTTCATTTATTTCGGTGAAACCATACATTTCGGTATTTAATTCTTCACTGATTCGTTTTGCACCATAATCAGGATGGCGTTTTATGATATCATAAATTTTGGTACGCTCTTCAATGCTCAAATGCTTGGCTTCGAGCGAGATGCTTTCGTCTTCAATTTCATAATTATCAGTGCCTTCCTGCTCGAATTTTCGCTTATATTTGTTGTAATAAGCATACGTAGTAATACCGGCACTTTCGCACGCCTCACGGATACTTTTTCCAAGTTGTATCAATTTGTGTGCCTTTTTTGCACGCTTCAGTTCAATCTTTTCAGCAGATGTTTCCTCTTTGATCACGACAAGTGTTATATCGTCACTCTGGGGAAATCCTTCTGTGAAGGAATGTACTTCATCGCGTATTTTGGCAACAAATGGCTCAACCGGCAAGTGACCATACTCCCGAATCACCTTTTGCAGTCGCTCTTCACCAAACATCTCCCGTTTTGAATTCATTGCTTCAGTGATGCCATCAGTGTAAATCAGAAGAATGTCATCTTCTATCAATTGAATTGTGTCCGACTCCAGCGATTTCTTAAACAACTCATTATCCGGCAGCGAAATGCCGATCGGAAAGCCACGCGGATTCAGATAATATGTCTTCTTGGTGCTGCCGCGGTACAGGATCATTGGATTATGTCCGGCACTGGCGAAATTCAGCCGTCTGCGCTTGGTGTCGATGATAACATAAAATACTGTTACAAACATACCTTTCTTGATATCGTTCACAACTATTTGATTCACCTTTGAAAGGACATCTGCGGCAACCCTGGCGCCGCGGGCTTCGGTGCGCAGAGTGGTTCTTATCATCGTCATCACGAGTGAACCCGGCACGCCCTTACCTGAAACATCCGCTACAACAATTCCAAGCGTTTCATTGTCGACTTCCACGAAGTCGAAATAATCGCCACCGACTTCTTTTGCGGCTTCATAAAAAGAATCGATCTCATAGCCATCGGGCGAAGGAAATTCCGAAGGCAATAATGTCTGCTGGATTTCCTGAGCAACCTGCATTTCTTTTTGCAATTGCTCCTGGCGAACGAGTGATTCCTGTGATTTTTTGAATTTCGAAGTAATATCGCTGAACGCTTTTGCAATCTCTCCGATTTCACCGGATTCGGTGATATCCATATCATCATCGACGTTATCGCCGTGACCGAGTGCCTTCACCCATTCTGCCAGTTTTTGGAATGGACTCATAACGGCAAAAACGACAATGATAATTCCCAGGTATCCGAACAGCAGGATTAAAACTGCCGATCGCAAATCCTCATTTCTGTGCTCTATAATTTTCGCAAATGCATATTGTTTTTTAAATAAAACATGTAAATTACCCAACAGAGCTTTCTGGTCGCTCCTTATCGGCGTAATTATTTCATAAATCGGGATTTGGTTAATAAAATTATACGAATAGATGTTCTTGTCAATTTGTATGGCATCTGGCGGAGGCTTGTACGATTCCCACAATAAATTGCTGCTGGTGGAATACAAGGTATAGCCCATCGAATGTGAAACGGCAATTTCTTGTATTATGTCAAAATGCTCGGTTCGTTTTTGAACAACAATCTCACCAATTCGAAATTCATCCAATTCACCGGTTTCCAAATCTATCGCTTTACTCAGGACATCCGACATGGATTGGGTGATTCGTTTCGCTTGCTGCAGTGTCGCTTCAATGATTTCCGATTCCCATCGAAAATAGTAATAAAAATAACCGATTAAAACGATCGCTGTCAGGATTGCTGACATAATAATTGAGTAGCGTGCCTTAATACTTAGCGACATTGAAGGTACTTGTAAGCCGACACGCTTTTTGGGATGCGATGGACGCATTTTCGTCATGCGCAGTTGATTGCCTTCGGGCGTTTTCTGGTATTCGATGGAATCCATCAGCCTGCGCATTATGAAGATACCCAATCCTCCCTTTTTCCTGATATTTACGTAGCGTGCTAAATCGGGGGCTTTGACATGCAATGGATCGAAATATTTGCCCTGATCGATCAAAAATACAGTCATGCTATCCGGTTTAGCCAGAATACGCAATGTAATTGATCCGCTGGTTCCAGCATACCCATGCTTAATAATATTCGTAGCAGCTTCATCAATTGAGAGTTTAAAAGTATTGACGGTTTTGTCATCGAAACCATGCCTGTGAACTGCTTTGACAACAAAATCCCTTAATTTTGAAAGGTAATCAATATGTGCCGGTATGGTTATTTCTTCTTTTGATTTGCGTTTTAGCACCGTGTTGGAACCTATTTTTCGATTTACGAATTTTTGGGCTTTTTCTCGGGAATTAAACTCAAGTACTTATTCAAAGCGCACAACGACCTGCTTTGCCTGAGAAATAACATGAAAATATTACAAGCAAAAAGCAATTAATCAGGCACATCGTGCGCATTTCCCGATCGGTTTGGTATCTATTGGTAAAGCTATTAATTGTCGATTAATTAGTGTCTGTCCGAAAAACAGCGATTTTTGAAAATCATTTCAAAATCAAAAACACTAAACCGGTTCTGTCAGGCCCGAATGCTTCCCCGATAAAAACATTCGGGGACAACCCTATCGGGCATCAATTCGACTATTTGCACAATGGATTCCCGTGGGCGGCACCCCGCTTAAAACATGCGGGAATGACAAAAACCAACGGAATCTAGATAAAGAGATTGAATTAATAAACTGCCCGATGGTTCATACACCATTCCCGGATGCACGAAATTTACCGCTGTTGCTTTTTCGAACGGTTCAACTTTTCTTCGGCAGTATCAATTGCTTTTAGAATTCGCTTATTATAAGGCTGCTTTTTCCTGATTTCTTCGAAAATTTGCAGCGCTTCTTCATATCTTCCTTGATTGGTTAAATTGACTCCCTGTACATATTTTTGCTGCAATTCGGGCGGCATTTTTTGAATTGTTGCGATTGCCCGGGCTTTGGCGTCATTGTAATAATCCTGTATCAATTTATTTTTGGGTTGAAGCTGCAGCGCTTTTTCAAATTTTTCCATTGCAATTTCAAAATTTTTCTCGTTGTAATACGTCAAGCCCTGGTTAAATAAATCATCAAAATCGAGTGCATTTTCATAGCGCCGGATTTTCGAATCGATCTGCTCCCTTATTTTTGAATCGGGAAAGTCTTCGTTTTTTGCCTCATCAAGGGTCCGGATTGCTTCATGGAATTTTTTCTTGCTATGAAGTCCGTCAGCTTTAGCAATGAGATTCAGGACTTTTTTGCGCCACTCAGATTTGGCTTTTTCCTTGAAATTGATCGCCAGGTCATAGTTTGGATCCAAAGTCAGAACTTCATCCCACTCCCTGATTGCCAGCCGATATTGGCTATTTTCAAAATATCCTCGTCCTAGCTGCCAGCGACGCCGGATTTCCTTCTCTTGTTCAGCTTTCTCTTGTTCAAGACGGAACTTTTCCTGCCGAGCTTCCCAAAATTTCTGTTCTTCCTCATCATACTTTTCATTTGCTTTTTCCAACCATTCCTTTGCTTCTTCGTGTTCTTCATCATCCTTCAAAATCGCAGAAAAAGCAATCTGGGCGTTGATGTAATCTCCATTTTTAAAGTGTTGTTTGCCTTCCGCCAGGAATTCCTGAATTCGCTGTTCAATTTCAAGTTTTTTGCGGCGCGCGACCTCTTCGGCAATCTCTTCCAATCTCTGGCGCTCGGCGATTTCAATCAGCTCGGTTTTGGTTTTTCCGAAACTGATACTGAGCGAGACCCGGTGATTCGGGCTAAAATATACATCTGCTGAGGAGGCATACGAATAATCAAACCGAAAGATATTATATGCTGCTCCGGCGCCGAAAGCCATCTTGCCGTCATTTAAACCTGACCGGAGCATTGCCACGTTATTGTAAACATACTCAGTTCCAATATGATATTTTGCAGGATTCAGTTGCGCTTTGCTGATATCCAGAACGACAACCATCTTGCTGCCCCATTGCGCCAGGTCAATCGCCTTCGCTAATCCGGCTTTAACGTTAATCGGGAATGGATCTTTCCCCTCAGCCTCCCTGAGCGTTGGCGATACGATATTTTGAATTAATAAACCGGTTGATAATCCTTTTAATGGTCCTCTGAAATCTGGCATGAAGTGCAATGCCAGATCCGCACCGACTGCCGTATCGCTATAATTATTATCTGCGAGACCGGGCCATGATCGATGTTCAACCTTTACGTTCCCACCAACCGCCAGATTGAAAACTCGAATATTCTTTCCGTAGGAGAACAGAAATTCGTATTCGTTGTGTCCGAATTTCCCCAGCGAAAGCGGGCTATCGGTTCGATAGTCAATATCATTTCCGGTTCCGATCCTGAGCACACCAAATCCCAGCGTACCCACCGAAATAGTAGGATGCGCATATCCGAGATAGCTATATTGAGCACCGCCGAGAAGGTTGGTGTAAAACAACGTGACGCTTTTTTGCTCAAATCGGTCGAGTGCAGCCGGATTCCAATAAACGGTCGAGGCGTCTAGCGGTAATGCCACGCATGCCCCTCCCATTCCGAGCGCCCGGGCGCCAACCCCTAATGAAAAGTTTGGCAGCGTCCCTCCCGATTGCCCGTATATCGCACCCGATAATGCGAATGAACACACAGCTAAAAATATAATGATTTTATTCTTGATTTTCATGATGTTTTACCCAGGTTGCAAATCTATTCTCAGATTATTTAAACTGAAAACGTGATTACTCAGCGCAATTGATATGTATTCATTATTTTATAACCGCAATCTTTGTCGTCGCTACCTCACCGTCGGCGGTACTCAAAACAGCGATGTAGACGCCATTCAGCACTTTGTGTCCGTGATTGTTAACCGCATTCCAATAAATCGGAGGTCCTCCGGTCCCGAAATAATTTTCATCATGCATTCCGGCTTTTCCTTCGGGATGGTATCGCGTAAAATTCTGAAAATAAACCAACTCACCTATTAAAGAAAAAATTCTGATTTCAACATCCGTGTCATTTTTCAAATAATATACAATTTTTGTAGACGGCGCACTGGAGTTGCCGAAGGGATTCGGGTAATTGCAGAATGCCTTATTCAAGTCGGCTTCCATTATTACAGAAAATCCTGAGTTCATATCCAGCTTTGTAAGCGTAGTTCCGCTGGCATTCTTAAAAACCGGTGTTTTATTGGTGTACATGTCCACAATGGTTATTGCCGATGTCGTATCCAACGAAAACATGAAATCAAGTGTCGATGCATCCGGCCCAATATCGATCAGCACCTGAATTGTATCCGGAATAAGGGGGTGAATCGTATCTATTCGCGAGAATACCAGATTGATAGGATTTTGCTTCGGTATGGATGTCAATTCACAATACTTCAGATTGAAATTGGATGCCTTGACAACGGACATCTTCGATACAGTCTGCGATGGATTAGCTATGATTTCTCCTTTTCGATTTTTCATTTGCAATCGCAAGGCTTTTAGGAGCAATTGATTTGACGATTCATCGCCGGAATTTTGGAAGATCAAACCAAAAAATGGAATGACGGTTGAGCCTTTGGCAAGTGAACGCGGCACATTGCTCTTCAACACTGAAACCTGAACGCTTTTCTGTTCTGTAATGATTGATATCCGATCTGTCAACTGCTTCGCATTAACTTCCAGATCTGTATTCACATCCAGTGGCAACGGTTCATTCAAATTAACTGTAATTTCTTTTTTCTGCGAGGCGTCATTCGGCGCTGTCACGGTCCAAACTGCCTTTTGGGATGCATCCTTTGTCTGCGTGATCGATGTGGTTGTGCCGTATCCGGAAGGCAAATTAATCGACACGCCATAGGTGCCGCGAATTGGCGCTTCGCCATCATTTTCCAGATAAGCTTCAATGGTAAATTGCTGTCCAGTTGATACCACGCCATCTGTGGCGCTTGCAGGAGAAATAATAGCTGCCTGCAGGCGAACCTCTGCAGCACCAACCACCTTTACGCGGTAAGGCAACGGCGCGCCATCTGTCAATACAATCGAATTGTCGTTATCATCATAGGCTGTTACCGCTACAGCGATAGCCGCGCCCGTATCGGGCACACTGCTCGCGGTGACCCGCCAGGATATCGTTCCCTGTGTGTTGAACTGTTTGATCTTGGAATCACTCGCAAACGCAGAAGGCAAGAAGATTTCGGCTTTCGGCAAGTAGCTCGTAGAAGTCAATTCGATCTGGTTCCAACTGATTTCTGCTTCGACATAAAATTCCTGTTCCGTTGAAATAACACCATCTGTTGCACCAGTTGGTTTTGAAATTCTCACTGTATCGATGGAAACGCTTCCGATATCAACTGTACGAATGCCGAGTTTTTTAATATCGCCATCATCGCCGACAATTTCGGCGGACAATCCACGATTCAAATCAATGGGAATGCTATCGATTCTTACAATGATATAATCAAGGGTTGTTTCAGTAACAGGTGCTTCCAATTGCCATGTAATTTTTGAGCCAACGACGAATGGTTTTCTCGAATTGCCGATTAGCGTTGTATTGGTTCCGCTGACATCGAGATAAAGGTATGCACGTTCATCTGATACCTGCGCCTGTCCTTTATTTTCAACCTTCGCGGTGATTTCAAATGTCTGCCCTGTAGAAAGAATTGCCGTTTGATCCGGATCCAGTCCCTCAGGTTTTGAAATGTATGCATCAAGGATGAGTTTGGCACGCTCAACTGTTGTTACTCGGAAACTGTCCTGGTTGGTAACGATATTGTTATCTTTCTCATAGCCGGTGGCGACAATTTTAAAATATGCAGCATCCTGGCGCGTTTCGGGAGCAAAGACATTCCAAATGCAATGCCAGGTACCCACATTTGTGCTATCGATGATCGGCGACTCTTTGGTTTTGATATAATTATTTTCTCGATCAATATCCGGCAGCTTCAATTCGACGCGCTTTCCGGCCAAATTTTCTGAAAAGGTAATATCGCTTCTAATCTGGAACCATTGCGACGTGGATACAGTGCCGTCAGTTGCCCCCGCTGGCTCGCTAATTGACGAGTTTGTCGTCAAAATAGTGCGCTTGGTATATACCGGAATTTTCGAGCTCTGATTGAAAACGTTTGCCACCTGACCGCTGAATTCATCTCGTGGTACATTCACAAAGTGAACCATGATGCTGTCCGGTCCGGAGGCATTTATCGGGGCGCGCACTGTCCAGAGCTGTTGCGATGTATTTTCTACTAATGCGAAATTTGTTGTATCCGCGTTGGTCTCTCCTGATTCAGTTATGATTTGATATCCATCCGGTACTGCCAATTCGATTTTTCCCGAATTATCCACCAGCGAAGTGCCAAGCTTGTTAACAACCGACTGTACTTGAAAATCTTGCTGAACCGCAAAAATATTCGTATTGCCCTTTGTCGCCAGACTCAGTTGAAGCGATGCCGGCTGATGAATTCGCATATAAACCGTCTTTTCTGTTTGATCCAATGCAACTGGCAGACGGCTTTTATGACCGGTCGCCTTTAAGAGCTGCACGATGAATTCGATTGGTTCCGCTTTGACCTTTTGGGGTGTAATTTCGAAATATGCTGTATCGCGCGATGTGATGTCGATGTATTCCAGAATTTTCAGATTTTCAAAATCAACATAAGAAGTGTCTGAAATATATTTGGTCGACAGGCGCAAATGAATGCTGTCTGCTCTTTCTGCACCTTCATTTTGGATGATCGCTCCAATCGTAAAAAACTGATTGACGTTTACCTGACCTTCGCCGGCATCGACATATTTGCAAAATGGAACTGCATCTTCAAGGGTCAAATTGGCTGAACTCTCGACAAAAACGGTACCCGTCAAGGAAGGCGTGTACTTCAGTTCCGGATCATTTTCATCGACAGCCGACAGATTGGCGACCACCTGAACATCCCCATAAGCATCTCCGGTTGTGGTCACCGTGTAAATCAATTTATCTGTCATGCCGCTGCCCAAAACCAGACCGCCTCCCTGTAGGGAGTCTGGAGGAAGAACTTGATACCCCGGCAATTCGTTGTCGTCCTGCATAAATACAATATCATCCGATTGGGGCTTATTGAAAATTATATCTGCGCCGGTCGTATCAGCAAGTGTTATTTCAATCTTCCATGAGCGGTATTGACGGGCTTTTACCCGTTCGGGCAATTCGTAGCCCAGGAAGATTAATTTTGAAGGATTTACCACAGTTGCACCAGCTTTATAATGCCCTGATGGATCAATGGTTACAACTTCCCGGGTATTGTCTGATCTGGCAGAATCGATTATGACCGAATATTGCTCGTACACGCCAAACGTATCTGCCGCGACTACATCGAAATAAACATCTTCATTTTTGAGAGGTGAAACGCCATTAGCAATTTTGTGCAGTACATACTCCGGTCGCAAGTTGGAAATCAGACGCAAATGTATTTCATCGACTTCATCAGCGTTCAAACCTCCGGTGTTTTCGAGCACGGTTTTAATCGTAAATCGCTGTTTCCGATTCACATAACCATCCGGATTTGGCGCCTCGTTTGTCACCGAATGAATCGTTATTGAAGGGATCGCCTGGATCAAGACAGAATCAGTTTCGACGAGTTGAAAGGATTCGCCGCTATTTTTCTCAGTTCCTTTTATGTGTATCGTGAGCTTGCACGTCCCTGGTGTATCTCCCGTTTGTGTCACATTGAAAATAAGGGTATCTTGCTGACCAAATCCCAATTCAGTTGACATGTCGCTTTTGAAGTAGGGTAGGTCGACTTTAAAATCGCTGCCTGTTGAAAACGAGATATAGCTCTGGGAACGGGTAGTATCGATGATGATGTCACTCCCACCCCTATTACTCATCGCCAATTTGACCTGCCACGGTTGGCTCTGGTTTCGAGTTACCTGCCGACGCGAAAATTTGATCGCGGTGATATCTACCTGGGAAGGTTTCTGCACAACAATATTGGTCCAGGCTTCATCTTCAATGGTATCGCCTCCGCCAACGAGATCGGATAATTTGACGTATCCTCGCAATTGAACTACATCTGTTGTAGTACCAGTTTTGGTGATTTCAATTTTCAGCGAGTCTTCTGTTTGATAATCCAGCACATTGATGCCGGTGCCTTCGAACGAATCTGGTTTAACAATGGTATATTCAGATGTGATGTTTTTATTCAACTTGAAAAGCTGCAAATCCAGGCTATCTAATTTGACCGGATTATACCCGTTATTCTGAATAACCAGCACGGCATACCAGCTACTTGTTTGCCCCTGGGTTACCGTCAAATGCGAAGGTTTAAATGATGAAATCATCACGCGGGCGGCTTTTAAAACTGCCCATGTATCTGTCGTATCAGCAGTGGAATCTTTGTAAACCAGTCCCGAATTTATATCGTAGCCTTCCACATAACCGTTCAACAGGATGGAAGGTCTTTCCCGCGCACCGACATTAACATTCACTTTGAAATTTAATATTGCAGAATCTCCCCCAGCTAAAGCAGTCGGATTCGATCCATACAGCGCAGAAACGTAATCATCGGTGACATTGGTTGCGCCATCCCAAAAAGTGGGGTAAATGCTTGCAATATTGAAGGTAGCGCCCTGGCTTCCACTAGTATTTCGAATTTTAATCGAAACATCAACATTCCGTTCGCCTTGAGCCACTTGAGTCTCAATCGCTTCCACTTTGGCAATTTCAATTGCTGCCGGCTTTTGAACGCGCCATCCGGCAAGATAGGAAGCGCTATAATCAGCAACATTCGGTACATTGGTTGTGATGAAACCGTTGATTGTAATCGTGTCGAGTGTAGCGGTATTATGCACATCCACAAGCATATTCCACGAACTCACCTGTCCCCCCGGTATTGCGGGATAGCTTCCGGGTGGCGTGTAGTCATAATCACCATTGCGGCTGACGCTGCCGGAACCAGTGAAGCGAAGTCCCGCGGATACAATCGTTATCTCATCCTCGCTCAAATTTTGAACGGTCATCGTCACGGGGATGTTTTCCTGCCCCCGGCTGACACGGTTCTTATCCACAACAATCGAAATCAACTTAACATTGGAAATCGCAACCTGAACAAATCCCTGGGCATTGCCGCTATTCGCCGTCACATGCGCAGTACCGCCACCGGTATCCGCTTTCAACGGGAAGCTGATGATCCCATCGGCATTCACCGCCACTTGCTTATCAGGAATTGTGGGACTGAGATCGGTTGTATCAATTGTGCCTATCGTCGTTCTAACCGTAACCAGCGTATTTTCCCTGACCTGATTACCATACTGGTCTTGTAGCGTATCTGAGGTTATGATGGTACGGCTTACCCCATCAGCGGGTATGCCTGGGGGATTGGCAGTTAAACTGATATTGCCGAAAGCAACCCCCGGTTGAACTGTGATGGTTCCGGTTTCGTCTGTTTCCCCACCACTAAATTCGATTTTAATAGAACCGGTTCGCGGGGCTCTGGTGGCGATGAATTGAAACATCGTATCGCTTTCAGGTGCGTTGAGCGCAACCAAATCACCCAGAAGTGACCAGTCTACCGATACAGGACCCAGATAATTATCTGCCTCATCATACGAAGCAGCATACAAATCCAAAATTTCATCAGTGGTGATGGTTTTATTGCCGATTTCAGTACCTTCACCATTTGGTTGACTGCGAATCACAACATGGTCAATATTTCCCGGTTGCACCGTTATCGTACCCGAAGCTCCCGATCGCAAGCCGGTTTTTGAAACCTGAATGTATCCCTGACCCGACCGTGCAGCGCGAAAGAACACGCTATCGCCCAGAGTGGTTATTTCCCCAATATTTCCATAAGCCGCCCATATACCATGTTCATCGTCAGAATAATTTCCATCGGCATCGTATCCGGCGGCGTGCAAATACAAGGTATCCCCGATTGCAAGTGTCGTATCGCCCAGAACGCGCGTATCTCCCTGTCCGCCCAGTGCTACCTGCAATTGATTGATTCGACCGGCTTTTATGATGATATACCCGGTGCTATCACCCGCAAAACTCGGGGGAAGGGCATGAATTCGTCCTTCGGTTCCCGCGGTAATCGGATTAAAATTAACATAAGCTGACCGTTGCGTCGGAACCGGATCCAGCGAACCTGATATCGACCAGTTTGGTTCGGCATTAATAATAAAATTATCAAATGTATCAAATGCTGCCGCATACAAACGCAATGTGGTGTCGGTAGTCACATAAGTCGTATCAAAAATTTGGCTCAATGGCTGATTCGGATATATGATCGGCTCGGTTGTTATTTTTATATGATGCGCTGCTCCGGGTTCAACCGTAATTCTTGCGCTGCCACCAACAATACCCTGGCTATCCGCAGTGACGGTTCGCAAACCCGTCTTTTTGGGATAAAACGTGGTGTTGGTCGATGAATCGGGACTGAGGATGGCAATGCTTGAATCAATTGTGCCATACGACCATTTTGCCCAGATCGGGCGCACCAGATTGTTATCCGCATCGTAGCCGATGGCATACATCTTTTTCGAATCGCCCGCGTTCATCGTAATCATATCGATTGGATTGCTGCCCGCCTGCCAGCCATCTTTGATGATAATATGATTGACTGCGCCCGCGACAACATGGATAAAGCTTGTAAAATCAGCTATTGTATCATTTATAGCTTTAGCGTATTTCGCAGAAATGAATCCAGCATCGGTCGTTACCGTCGTCGGATTAAATCTCAAAACAGCAGTTGTCGTGTCATTGATCTCTGGCTGTAAGTCACCGTAAGATTTCCATTTGACCGTCAAATCTTCGATGAAGTTGTTGCTATTGTCGTAACCAGCGGCATACAGCGTTAGAACGTCATCGGTTGTAATCGTCGTATCCTGGAAGCTGAGCGATCTTCCCTGCCCGTTGGGAGCCGTTCGAATTTTTATGTGATCCAGCGCGCCCACCATGGTGGAATCGGGAACGAATATGACACCGGTTTCATCGATGAAGCTGCCGCTTACCGTCGCAATGACTTTTCCCGCGCCGGAATTTTCTGCGGTAAAGGTTGTAAACGGTGCAGTAGAACCAACCGAGCCAATGCCACCCGAAACGCTCCATTCCGCGATTTCGTTTCCCCTGTAGTTGCCATAATGATCATAACTTACAGTATGCATATCGGCGGTTCCGCCGATTGAAATCGTGCTATCACCGAAAACAGGCGTGCTGCCGGTTTTCTCTTCTAGAATTTTTACGGACCCGATGCTGCCATGCCCCACATCGAATGTGGATGTTCCACGGGTAATGCCGTTAACCACACCTTTCAAACGGACGCTGGTTGTGTCTTTCACCAGCGTCTGCCGGGCTGAACCGCTCCCATTGGATACGGTGATATTACTGAATGACGGCGACATGCCATTCGGCGAATCGATAGCATTGACGGAGTCGCTGATAACAACCACACCGCTGGCTGCATTTGACATCGAATCAACCGCATTTATCACGGATAAATCGAATGCCACTCCGGCAGTTTGTGATGCAAGTGCAACGAAAGCAAAATTGCTGATTAAGCCCGCTGCGACGGTTATTTTATCACTGGTATCGGTTCTGCCCAGTGAATCGTTCACAACGGAAATTGACCGCTCGCCCTTGGTTATCAATTTAAATCCGGATTTCGAAAAATCATGCGTGCCGCCATCGCCAGCGGTAAATCTATATTTCGAACTTGATGTGAACGGCAGCTCAATTCGGGGATCGCCATCGCTGCTGGTGAAATAGATTTCACCGGTGAAATTGGTTACAAGATTATCGGCAGCGTCGCGAGCAGAGACTGTAACGCTGCCGGCGCCGAAACTTTGTCCTGCAGTAACCGACGCAGGAATGCCACTTATCCCGAAGTGATGAAATGCTGATGGTGAGATATCGAACGAGGCAGTGCCCTCATCAATGATTGTGCTGCCTTGCCGGGTTTGGATCGATACGGTATAATTGCCTGCGGCGCCAGTATTCAGAACATTGCCAAAACGCAAGATAACCAACGAATCACCTGCAATGGCAGCGCCTGTTCCGTCGCGTCTTATCACTACCGTTTGATCCTGGTACCATTCAGGCTTTAATCCCCCTTGCTGATCCAGCGTATCCAGGAACGTACCAATTATGGCATAATCACAATCGAATCCGACCGGGAAATCAATTTTAATTTTGCCATCCAGCGGAAGTCCGACCACACCTGCACCGGCATTCCCGGTCACTGATGTTTTGAATTCGAGTATGTAATCGGTATATTCGCCGGCGACCGAGCTTATGCCGGGAATTGCCTTAACTCCGGTTAGTTGACCTGACAGGGCGTGTTGGTAAAATGATAGAATAAACATCCCGATGAATGCCAGGATGCTATAATATCTAATTCTTCCTGATTTTTCCTTTTCGATCATTTGTCTACACATCGCACTAGCTATTCCTGATTTTGGGGAAACGCCTCCAGACTGGCGCTATTTCTCTTTCGGTGCCTGTATTTTTAATTCAAGCTCTTTTTCGATTGTTCTTCTATTGGGGTTCAAGATTTCAATTTTAATTTTATGCGTAGCATCGGGTGTCGCCGGATTCTTCACATTAGCGAATTTAACGTCCACTGTATTTCCAGGGAGCACATCCGTACCTCGCCCACTTCTCTTCAATATTACAGTCGATTCCGCCACTTTCACTGAAAAGCCGCCATTAATCGTGGAAGATCCGGCGATTTTGACCTTGCTCAGATCGAACGCTTCCGGAAAAGTTACTTTAAATTCGCTGGTTGCTTTCAGTGTATCATTAAGGCTGAATTCTATTTCGTAGATTGAGAGTGCATCGGCATTGGGAAATATCGCCTTTAATTCAACTCGCTCCTGCGCCCTTACAAAGTTTGCCTGCAAAAATGATAGCAAAGCAAACATGATGAAATATATTATCGGAATTTTCTTTTTGCCCATTGCGTTCTCCTGTATCAATGCATCGGTTTGTTTCAATGCGATACAAAACCTTTTTATATTCACAAATAATAATGAATTCTATAACAAAAACTTGATGATTATTTGCAAATATTATACCAAAAAGTATCTAATTTTTAATTATTAAGCTAGCCTGATTTCCCTTAGTTATTTGTAATATAAAGCTTATAATTATTTCTACTTCCTGTAGAAGATTTCAAGTTGCTGCAGGTTTCGATTAGTAAGCTTGCGAGATCGGAACGCACAAAGCCGACAGCATTTTTTTCGCGGCAAAATCGAGCGCTTTGGCGGACTGAATATTCTTCAATGCTTCATTTCTGCAAGCCCGTTCGCAGTTCTTCTGCACTTGAAATTCATTAATGATTCGGCATAATCGTATCGAGGAATAAGTATAGGCAATATCCGTGGAAAGAATTATGACATGCATCAAATTAGTCATAACCAGGTATCGACAATGGAGAATGCTCTATGATCAAAACTGTGAGGGAGTGCTATTTCAAATTTGTGATCGGGCTGTAACTTTTTCGATAGTTATATAATTTACTATTTTTCAGAGGGTTGTCACTTTAATATGGCGCGTAGTAAAATGAGGAAGCCTTTGCCGTCATTTTCTGCAAGCTTAAGATTCTTTTCAGCCTTTTTAAACGACGGGTTAACTTTTATCGCCTGGCGGAATTCATCCAGCGCTTTGAGAAATAAATTACGACATTGTATTAAATTAACAATTCCCAAATTATTATGCAAATCCGCATACTTAGGATTATCTTCGATAGCTTTCAATAAAACATCGGAATAGTTAGCAATGAATTCATCATCCTTGCCTTTTCCACCGAACATGAATTTCAGGTAAAATTCATTTTCGAAATCAATTTTGAATCGATCGTGACTGCCAGCTTTGATTATATCCAATAAATCGAATGTTGGTTGAATATCATCATTCCCGATATGCTCATAAATTGTCTCGAAATACGTTAAATTTTTCGATGGCATCAGTTCGCCAGCGGTCATCAAATGTTCCAGGGCTAAATTTTTGCATTCATCTGGCGTCGGTATATCTTCCCCTTCAATGCCCTCAACAATCGCTTTTAGCAGAACCTGTCCCAAATTGAAATGCGCCTCGGCATAATCCCGATTTATTTCGAGTGATTTATTTAAATTTGCAATCGCACTGGAATATTCACCTAATTCGTAATAGGCATATCCCAGGTTATTAAACAAATCAGCATATTTAGCATTTTTTTCTATGCCTTGATTAAAAATATCAATGGCATCTTTATAATTTTCCTGTAAAAGGTATGCTAAACCCAAATTATTATAGGCCTCTGCAAAATTAGGATCCAATTCAATTGCAATTTTAAATTCCAGTATCGCTTCATCAATCAAATTTCGTTTTAAAAACACCATTCCGAGTTTATTATTCGAAACAGGATGCTTAATGGTTTTCACCTTATCGGAGATATAAAAAAGCATTTCCATCTCGGAAACCATTTCCCGATGAATGGAATTCATGGTTTCTTTCAATAGATCAAGCGACGCCTCTTTTTCAAATTCAATTTCCTTCTTGATTATCTGTTTGTCGGAATCAGAAATCGTGGAAATGAATTGCTCTGCTGAAGAGGAATAATTCGTTTGAACCAAAAATCGCTTATTTCCTGCCATTACTTCACTTTTTAACCCAAGGATTTCCATATTATTCTCCACATCATCAAGGGTTTTATCATACACTATTAAGCATTATTATTTTCAAATGATTCTCAAGGCTTTATTTAACATATTGTTAGCGCTACGCGAAAACTGCTTTGATCCGGTTGCTTTGCTTTTTTTTACCGCTTCCATACACCATGTTCCCGTTGCGATCTCCGGCTATCCGAAGCGAAATTTGGTAAATTTCACTCTGAAAACGTAATTAGGAGGTGAGATAAAATAGGTTACCATTTATTTTTCTTAAGTGGGTATTTCTCAAAATTGTTTTTAAGCAAAATGTCCAGGTTAATTTATCCCATCTCCTTATTGTATTTTCAAAATTCATGCTAACAAATTATTTAAATATGAGTTGCTACTTATGATTATCGGAAACCTCGAGCAGTTCCTTTAGAGCCGTCTTTCCATTTGCATAGATTCGGGAATGTACAAAAAAAAGCTAATATCCGGTACATTTTTCATATTCAAAAGTTGTCAGGCGAGATGTATTAAAAAATGCAACTCCAGGTATCAGCCCAATTCAAAACACGCTACAGAAATGCAAAAATCTGATTCAGCAATTGTTTAGCTGGCAATTCAACGAACCATCAGCGAACAAATAGATGCAACATTGATAATATCATCCACGCTACAGCCGCGAGACAAATCATTCGCCGGTTTTTTCAAACCCTGAATAATGGGTCCTATTGCCTTTGCACCAGCAAGTCTTTCCACGAGTTTATAGGCAATATTGCCCGCCTGCAAGTCAGGGAAAATCAGGATATTGGCATTTCCGGCAACCGAGCTTCCCGGGGCTTTCTTCTGAGCAACCGCCTGCACGAGTGCCGCATCAGCCTGCAACTCACCATCAATCGAAAGTTCCGGTGCTTTCTTGCAGGCAATTTCGGTGGCTGCTTTGACTTTGTCCACTAATTCATGTTGTGCGCTGCCTTTCGTTGAAAACGACAACATTGCCACCCGCGGCGTTTCGCCTGTAAGTTGGTAATGCGTCCGCGCAGTGGCGATCGCGATATCTGCCAATTGCTCGGCAGTCGGATTGGGTACAACCGCACAATCTGCGAAACTCAACACTTTCTCGGTATTCGCCAAAACCATAGCAAACGTGCTGGATACGATTGATATGCCGTCGGCAACGCCGATGATTTGAAGCGCAGCACGCAGCACATTCCCGGTCGTGTTGACAGCGCCGGCAAGGCTGACGTCTGCCATGCCTTTGCGCACCAGCATTGCCCCGAAAAATAGCGTGTTCATCATCGTTTCGCGCGCCGCTAGTTGATCGATGCCCTTCTTCTGCCTCAGGTCAAAATAGGTCCGGACGAAATCTTCGAAATGCGTGGATGAGGGAGGATCGACCATCTGAATATCCCGCAACGCCACGCCCTCAGCTTGCGCCAATTGAGCAATTTTATCAACATTTCCTAGAAGGGTGACCGAAGCCAATTTTTCTCGATGAATGATTTCTGCCGCTTTGATCATGCGGCTGTCTTCACCCTCGGGGAGTACAATTCTCTTCGGGGCGCTTTTCGCTTTCTGTCGGATTGATTCAATGAAATTCATTTTTGCTTCATTTTCTCCTTCAACTTACGAGCAACAAACGAAGACACAAAACCCTCGATTTTTGCACCGTACCGCGACAATTCTTTAACGATGGTTGAATTTAAATAGGTATAGCGTTCGTGCGGCATCAAAAATACCGTAACAACATCCGCAGCCAGCTTTCTATTTGCCAACGCCATTTGAAATTCGAATTCAAAATCGGACGTTGCTCGCAATCCCCGGACGATTGCAATCGCTCCCTGTCGCCGGACATAATCCACCAGCAATCCTTCGAATGAATCGATTGTCACATTATCGCACTTCAATTCAGTGATTGCATTTGCGATCATCTCTATCCGGTCTTCAATCGAGAAAAGAGGTGCTTTATGCGGATTATTGGTAACAGCAACGGTGATATTATCGAACAGCAGCCTGGCACGATTGATAATATCCAGATGACCGTTAGTGATTGGATCGAATGTTCCGGGATAAATTGCGTTTTTCAAATCGTTCGATTCTCATATAATGAAATTCCCGTCTCCCCGGCGATTTTTCGTTTGAGCAGGGAGAAGCCTTGAATATCAATTGGAACATCGTTGCGATCGTGTTCCAGGATAATTGCACCACCTGAATTTAAAATATCATGTGAGGCAATTGCGGAAAGAATTTTAGACGATAAATAGTGGTTATAAGGCGGATCCGCAAAGATGACATCGAACTTTGATTGATTACGTGCGAAAGCTGCGATTGCCTTGAAGACATCATCCTGGATGATCGTCACCCTGTCCTGGAAATTTAAAAGCGTTGCATTCTTCGCGACCAATTCAACAGCGATCTTTGAACAATCAATAAAAGTCGCATATTGGGCGGTTCTACTTAATGCTTCCAAACCCAAATTGCCGGTACCTGCAAACAAATCCAGAATGACTTTTCCATTCAAAGAAAAGTGGATCCAATTGAAGATCATCTCTTTATTCCGATCTGTCGTCGGTCGGATTCGGGATGTTGTGGGACAATATAGTTTGCGTCCCCGGCAGCTTCCTGAAATAATTCGCATGTTGTCTTCAAGGGAAACCGATTACAGCTTGGCAAAGAGCTCCATATCAACGAACAGATTCACATTCTTATCATTAAAATTTTGAAAATTGGAAGCAACCATCACAATTTTCGAAAGATTAAGGTTCAATTTTTGGCTATTCAAGCCTTCAAGAAATTTAATCGCTGCGTCCCGATCACCAATTGCGGACACCTTAATCAGGTTCTTTCTGAAATTATTTTCAGTGCTTCCCTTACCGACATCGACGCGTTTCAGTGCCAGCCCGGCACGAGCACAATTGCTCCTCACCTGTGTCTGAATTTCATTTTCAGAAATGTAATTCAACTGAGTCAATAAATCGGGTTGACTCCAAATATCATTCTCAGTTACAGCACCCGAAACCACGCCCTGCTGGAAGGATATTCCGCGAATTCGTTTGGCTTCCGTATTTAATTCTTTAATCGTACCTGTAGGAAATGCCTGTCGGAATTGGTTTCGAAAAGTTGAGACCGGATCACTGGATTTTGATCGCGACTCGAGGATGAATGTGCCATGACTGTATCTCAACACAGAAAGCTGAAGATCATCAGGAAGTATTGAAATCAAACGGCTGACATTTACAATTTTATCCTGATTGATTCCGGTTGCCAATGCCTGGGGCGATTTCGTTTCTTCTGCTGTTGGTGTTGTTTTTGTGGTTTTGCCGGCATCTTGTACAACTTCATCATCCTTTTTTCCTGAATCTGAAGCAAGCAGCAAGATAAGCAATACCAATAAAACACAACACCCGCCAATTAAAATATACATCAACGTTTTGGGGCTTTTCTTCACATAGCTCGAATCCAGATAGCCGCCATCCCGTTCGCCCGGACCGGAATCATACGATCCAAGATCGCCCGACACGAGTTCATCCGTATCGAAACCGGCGGAGGAAGAAAAATCCCTTTCTTTTTCTTGCGATGGCTCTGACTTCTCATTACCGATCAAATTTATATCAACCATTATAAACTCCTAATTTACAAATTATTAATTAATTATGGTTCAAAAAATTATTTTCAAAACATATAATTTCTCATAGTTAATTAACTTTCTGATCATTATTCTCTATCTCTAAATCTCCCGTAATGCAGAACCAATGCTAACAACGAATGTTTCCGGCTTAGCCCATGTCACCTCATCGATTTTCACGTTTGATGAAAATCGAATTCGCCGAAAAGGGTTGGCTTTGTCTATGCGCACGTCATAGAAATTTTGCAGGGTTTCCAGTACCTCATCTTTGACCATCTCTCCAAATAAGAATACCCGGTCTAGATCTTCAATATTCTCACCAAGCTTGTGATCGAGGATAAGCCTGCGAATTTCTTTTGAAATCAGCTTAGACAATTCTTCTTCAGTGGGAAAAGCTCCATCTTGCTCGTTTGAATCATTCTGAAAAGTGAATTCATTCGACAATATGAATTCGCTGCCCTTCATCAATGAAAGCACAACTTTGTTCTGAGAAATATCGACCAGGGCAATTTTTTCATCTTTCTGAATTTCGTAATTCGCCTGGATCGCTCTGAAGGCTGCAAATATATTTACATCAACATATCTCAGCTTCAGATTGGTCGCGGAGAATATTTTCACAATCAGATCGATAATAGCTTTTCGTACCGCAACAATGAGAAGCTCCTTGCTGTTTCTTTGTCGATCAATGGCTAATTGGCTAAAATCAATATTGAATTTATCTTCCGATTCCCTGCTGAATTGCTCGACTTCCCAGGTTACTTGCTCTCTCATATCGATTTCCGAAAGCCCGATATCTACTGGTACTTTTTTCACCATTACGAGTTGGCTATCAAGACTAAAGGAAGTGCCCGGAAATCCAATATCGTTGGCTTTTGCCAAGGCATTTAAATGTTCGGAGAATCTGTCAGTAGCCTCCAGATTATTATGCTGCCTGACATCGAATGGTAGTTCCATGGTCTGCCTGGCGATTTTATTGATCTGGTACTGCCCGCCGACGACTTCAACTTCCACCATATAAAGCGCATTATCCAAAAAGCTAACGCCGACAAGTCCCCTTCTCTGTTCTAATGCCATTTCGATCCTCAATACAGTATTGTTTCATTGCAAAACTCTTCCTGAGTTTTCTTCTTACTGACCAGGTTTTTCCCAGCTTTTTTCGAGCTCGACGATATTACCATGATTTGTAATTCTCAAACCGCCAATTTTTGTTTTATACCAATCATTTACAACTTCCAGACTATCATCTTTATCCAGCGGACAATAGATATTCGGATATGTAATTGTCGAGCCTACAATTGCAATTTTGTATTTCTTGCCGGTTGTCGGACAACTATGCAACTGATTTATATGGTCCAGGAAGAGGCTATCGACCCTTGCTTTATATTTTTCATGCGTTTTAATTTTAGGCAAATAATGGACCATAGAAAGCTCGGGCGTAAAATTTTTGATAAAAACGTTCAAGCTGTCATCATTTAGCAGTGTTTTATAAATATCGACACCGGAAAATAACTGCGCAACCTTATCATAGGATGTTTTCAGCGCTTTATGTGGTTCGAGAATACCCTTCTGGGCATCCGCTATGATAATCGCCATTGTACTATCGCCATCTCTTAGCGCGCGAACAATCGAGTGCGCAAGATTGACCTGAATTTCAACGGCTTTTCGGAGATCTTTGAGCGTGGTATCGGCTCTAACCGTATCGATGGTTGCTTTAACCAGGCTATCATTTTCAAAGAATTTGTAGATAAGAACATTTAAAAATGTATCATTTGCAACAAAATCAAGTTGATACTTGTCGACATTTTTCTCGAAGAAAGCGATGAGCGTATCGAGTGTATCTGTGTAGGTTGCTTCATGAAATCTGTGATACAAGAGCTCTGCGGTCAACAAGCTACTCATTCGTTGTCGGCAGGTCTGCATATTCCTGGCTTCTTGATCCCACATCTGCTTTGGAATCATGATCGCGGCAATAAGAACCACAATGAGCACCAGAATTATAATTTTGTAGATGATTGAACCTTTTTCTTTTTCGACAGCCATTTTCCCTCCCGTCTGTTATTGTTGATTGATAACAACATACCTGCAGTACGCGTCTATTCTACTGAGATGTATGGTTCAATTTTTTTAAAAGTTTTGTGACCGATTCCTTTTACAGCAAGAATATCTTTCGGTTTTTTAAACCGACCAACTTGGTTACGATATTTTATTATTTCATTAGCTCTTACCGGACCAATCGCCGGCAATATTTCTAGCTCTTCAATCGCCGCGCTGTTGATATTTATCTTTTTACCCTTGAGAGCTTTTTCTAAACGGGCTTTCCTTGCATCACTTTTCAGTGGTTTGCGCGCTGCGATCTCTTGTGCGCTATCCGATACACACTTTCTCAATGAATCTGCATGAGCCGTTTTCTCTTTAAATTTCTGAATCAACTCGGCTCTGTATGCAAGCGAGGCTTGTTTCTCTGCGTCAGTCTCCGGGCGCAACCGCTTATATAATTTTAATCCACTTCCTATTACAATTGATATGGCTAAAAAAAGAATAACAATTCGCTCTTGCTTAGTAAGCCCCAGATAATTCATATTATGATTAAATTAGGTGTTAACTCATTGTTATTTCGGAGGCTTCTTAGACTACCTACCTGAATTGCGTCGCTAAAAAAATGCATCCTTAAATTTCTTCATGAAGCTTTCATCGTCCTTTGGCGGATTCATGCGTTCGGATTTGGCTAATTCCGCAAAAAGCTTTTTCTCGTCTTCATTCAATTTCTCGGGTGTCCATACCACGATTCTCACCAGTTGATCCCCTCGTCCATGGCTATGAAGCCTCGGGATACCCTTTCCTTTCATACGCAAAATTTTTCCGGACTGGGTTCCGGCTGAAACGTGCAATTTCGACTTTCCATTCAGGGTTGGCACCTCGACTTCATCGCCCAGAGCAACCTGGCTAAAACTCAATGGCAATTCATAAAGGATGTCGTCACCATGCCTCTGAAAATGCTGATGTTCTTTTTCCTCGAATAGAATGATAAGATTTCCAGCCGAACCACCTCTTGGTCCGGCGTGACCCTGCCCTTCCTGTTGCATATAATTGCCGGTGGCAACACCCGCTGGCACTTTAACTTTGATAGATGTGTCATCCTTAATCCGTCCGTCACCACCGCATTTAGGACAGGGTTTTGCGAGTATTTGTCCATCTCCGTGGCAATTCGAACAGGTACCAATGTTGACGAATTGACCGAACATTGTGTTTTGCACTTGCCGGACTTCTCCGGTACCCCGGCACACAGGACAGGTTGATTTATCGTATCCCTGGGCTGCGCCGCTTCCCCCGCATTCATCACAACGAACGTATTTTCTGAGCTTTATTTTTTTGTCAACACCGGTAGCAATCTCTTCCAGAGTAAGCTTGAGGCGGATTTGGAGATCGGCGCCTCTTGGTTTGCTGGAGCGTCTTCTGCTCGTGCCTTGCCCAAAAAAATCGCCGAAACCGAAGCCCTCTGACATAAAAGTCCGCAATGCATCTGCCAGATCAAAATCGAAACCTTCAAATCCACCACTAAAACCCCGCTGTGAGTCCTGATGCCCAAACCGATCATAGCGGGCACGCTTTTGAGGATCTTTCAGCACCTCATACGCCTCGCCGATTTCTTTAAATTTTTCCTCGGCATCTTGATCTCCCGGATTTTTATCGGGATGAAATTTCATCGCCATTGCGCGATAAGCTCGTTTTATATCGGATTCGGATGCTCCTTTTTCGATACCTAATATTTCGTAATAGTCTCTTTTTGTAGTCATCATTTAATATTCTTCGTCCAAAATGAGATGTCGTTTTTTAATTAACCATACTTGAAATCAACAGATTGCTCATTGATTTAGCCATGTATTCGAGCAATGCAATCATTCGCGCATAGTGCATACGAGTCGGTCCTAAAATTGCCAAAATACCGTTTACCTCTCCCACTTGATATGTGGATGTTATAATGCTGAAATCTTTCATTAACCGATCTTGATTTTCTCCGCCGATAGTTATTGAAAGAGAGTCCCTGGCTTTCGCATTCAGCAATTGAATAATTATATTCTGTTTCTTTTCAATCAGTTCAAGCGTTTTTGTGACGCGATCAAGCCTTGAAAATTCCGGCTGTGCGACGATATGATACGTTCCGCCGATATGATATTCTGGTTGATCATCGAAATTAAATAACTCGTCGGCTGACTCTGAGATGAGCTTAATCAAGCCAACATCCCCTTCGTTAACATCCTGCAGCCGCAAATCAATCGATTCTTTTATCTGTTTGAGAGTCAATCCATTCAGGCGCTCATTGAGTATTCTGGTTGTTTCTTCAAGCTTCTTACTATCGATTGTAACCTTCACATCCATTATGATCGTCCGAACCGGACCTGATTCGATGGAAATAACAACCAGAATGCGTTTTTCACTTATCTCCAGAAGCTGCAGGTTTTCGACGATTCCCTGGTAAAATCTGGGAGCAAGCACCACACCTAGCTGCTTTGAAATTTCTCCCAATACTTTTGAAGCCCGCGTCAGTATTTGTTCGATGCTCTGGTTTATTCCCTTCAAATTTTCCTGAATTCGCTTTTTTTCCGGCGATGATAGTCGTACGCTTTTCATCAATTTGTCGACAAATATGCGATAGCCGCTATCTGTGGGAATACGTCCGGCAGAGGTATGAGGCTGATGCACAAGATGTTTTTCCTCCAGGTCCATCAGAACATTTCGAATCGTAGCCGGGCTCAGGTTTAGCTTCATTCTTTTGGCGATAATACGAGAGCCAATGGGATTCGCGGTTTCGATAAAATTGCTGACTACCGATTCGAGGATTGCAGACTCTCTTTGCGTTAGTTCCATCGTCTTTTTAAAGTATATTAATTTAGCAATTTAAATTTGTTTAAGATAATAATTTTTAGTTATTTTGTCAAGAAAAAACTGATTATGACTGCAAATCCTTTATTGCAGGTGATTGGTATGCGTCCGCTATGCGCTACCTGACGTTCCGCGCAATGTGTTCGATGCGCTTGTTCAGTATTTTAGAAATCGATTTGCGGACAAGATACTTCCAAACACACCGATTAAAATACTCAACAGCGCCAATAATCCGAAAATTTGCACTTTCGGGAAATCGATCAGAACGTTTTGGGTTTTGAGCATGGTATTGATACCCAAAAGCGCACCGTAGGAAAATAAGACACCAAAAAACGCCTGAAAAACTCCCTCCACGATGAATGGAAATCGGATAAATCCAGGCGTTGCTCCTACCAATTTCATGGTTTCAATAAGTTGTCGCTTTGAAAAAATAACAAGCCGAATATTATTGTAGACAAAAAATATCGAACTGAAGCACACAATACAACCAACGCCGATCAAAACCAGATATGCAATTGAAACATACTTATCAAGCAATCGGATAAAATC
>JAFGMA010000410.1 GCA_016927835.1 Candidatus Zhuqueibacterota bacterium
AATATACCATTGACACAGATGAAACACAGTTTCTTTGTGCTGTATTGCTCTTCTCCGTGTTTAATCAGTGAAAATCCGTGGCTAAATCTTATTTGTTTGCTTTTTGGTCTGAATGTCGCATCATTCCCGAAAATTCTGATGTTAGCAATTTATATGAATCATCCAGGATGAAAAGAGAAGCGCTTTTTCGTTTATTTCGTCAAGGATTTCATCGGAGATGGGGAGATATGTGGGAGTGCGCTTTTTATACTCGGAATCGGTTTTGTTTTTATTGGCGCCAAACTCCGGATAGCATTTCCGAAAATGAAACATTTTCCTAATCTTAGAGTGATCATGTCTATGCGGTTTTGTTTTTAAAGGCAATAATATCATCATCCCGGCAATGTTTTTCAGCAGGTGTGGTGGCAGCACATTTTCACAAAACGTGTATAACAAGGGAATCATGAAATGGATCATCTTCGCACGATTTTTATCACCTGTTTGTTGATTTTCGGTGCATGTGACAACGAAACGCCGGGTCGGGAGCATGCAGCCAACCGCGTAAACATCAACGGCGAACACTGGAAAATTGAAAACGGAAAATTTTACATTGACGGACAATGGCAGTTTTTGAAGATCGGGAAGCCGCTGCGCAATTTTGCCGATCCCGCGCAAGTTGAGCAACTGCTTCAGGATGTCCCGCTGCTAAAAGCGAAAAACTACCGGGCAATTGAAATTAACTGCTACTGGCATCATTTCGATGTGAGCGGCGACGGTATTCCGGATGTGTCGCTGGAGCCTTTGAATAAGCTGATCAATGCAATTTACGATGAAGGCATGTTTCCCGCTCTCTCGGTGGAGACCTACTCCGTGGGCGGCGGACGAATTCCAGCAGGCTTCTGGGACATTCATCCGGATGCGTTTTGCATCAACGATCTGGGGAAACGGGTGATTGATTCCGAATACGGTTTCAATCATGATGTGATTTCCATTTTTCACGAGGGCTACCGCCAAACGGTTCACACCTATATAAAAAGCATTGCGCGGGCAATCGACACTGAGAAGATTCTCTATTTTGAAACCACGGTCGAGCCGCAATACATGGGCAGCATCAATATCTGCTACAGCCAGAGCGCCAGGGCAGAATATGAAAAATGGCGGCAGGCAAACAAAATCAACGATGCAGCTTCGGTGTTCCCTGATGGTTTCCCTATCCCGACAGCATTTATCCAAAATGACACCTGGAACACCTTCCGCGCGCAGTTTTTGGCAAAATGGGTGAATGAAGATGCCGCTGCGTATCGGGAAATTGCCGGAGAAAATGCCCTGGTCGCAATCGATTTTCTGGACGCCGATGAAAGCACCACGGTTCACCGAAATGGCAACCCGGTCGAATTTCTCTCCCATTTAACCGCACCCGCCATCATACAGATTAACTGGAGCTGGTATTTCCCCACAAATTCACCCAACCAGAAGGCGTATGACCGGGTGTGGGGTGTCATTCGGGAGCACAACCGGGACTGGGCGGTTACCGAGCACATGACCTTCAATGGCAGCGATTTTGTCAATTACGATGATGCCACGCTTAAGCGCATTCTGTTGAATACGCTGAACCAGGGCACGCGGTTCGGCTGGGAGTTTGTGAATGTTTCCGCGAACAGCAGCGACAACTTCAGCCTCTATCAAGATGACTGGACGCCGAAGCGGGTGATGAGCGTGGTTGAAGATAATTGGGACTACTGGCTGGAACAAGTGCGGATGATTGAAAACAGGTAGCGCTGCCAGAAGCCTTATCCGCCCGCATCTTGTTTTTTGCGCGTTGCTATCAATTCAGCGAATGACTGGCAATTTTGTGAAGGCGTTCCCATTTCTTGTGATGCACTCGGAAAATCGGTTTTTGCAGCAAAATTGAGTTTCCCCTGAAATAAGCGCAAAGGCAGCGAGGTGAATATGCAAAGACGTCATTTTTTGAAACATGCGGTGGTGTCCGGTTTGGCGACAGCGCTCGGACCCGCCATCCTCCGTGCAGAAAAGAATAAGCCCCAGCCGAATATTATTTACTTCAATGTCGATGATTTGGGCTGGACAGATACAGGATTTATGGGCAGCCGGTTTTATGAGACGCCCAACATCGATCGGCTTGCTGCTGAAGGCGTTGTGTTTACGAATGCCTACGCCCCGGCAGCTAATTGTGCGCCCAGCCGAGCCTGCTGCCTGACCGGGCAGTACGGACCGCGGCACGGTATCTACACGGTGGGTAAATCCGAAAGAGGCTCGGCGGAATATCGCAAATTAATTCCGGTTCCCAATCGGACTGTGCTGCCTGATGAAGCAATTACGATTGCTGAAGCGCTGAAGACCGGAGGCTACGTCACCTGTCACGCCGGCAAATGGCATTTAGGTGATGATCCCCGTACCCAGGGTTTTGATGTGAATTTCGGCGGCAGCACGTATGGGCTGCCGCGCAGCTATTTCAGTCCTTATCAAAATAAATATTTACCCGACGGTCCCGAAGGCGAATATCTGACAGATCGATTGACATCAGATGTTTTAACATTTTTAGAACAAGTCCGTAATCGACCGTTTTTTCTCCATTTTGCGTTCTATTCTGTGCATACGCCCATTCAACCCAAGCCAGAAAAAGCAGCGCCGTTTAAATTGAAAAAAGGAGACTTACAGCACCATCATGCGGATTATGCCGGGATGATTGCCAGTGTGGATGAGAATATCGGGCGCGTTATGCAAAAGCTGGATGAACTGGGTTTGAGCGAAAATACTCTGATCCTGTTTTGCTCGGACAACGGCGGGGTGTTTCGCATTACCCGGCAATACCCGCTGCGCGCTGGCAAGGGATCATATTATGAAGGTGGCATTCGTGAGCCGATGATCGTGCGCTGGCGAGGTGTTGCCCCGGCAGGACGTCTCTGTGCAGTGCCGGTCAGTGGCATCGATTTTTACCCGACATTCCTGGATGCTGCCGGGATTCCGGTACCACGGGGCAAAGTTCTCGATGGTCTCAGCCTGATGTCCCTGATTCAGCAGCAAGGCACGCAGACCGAACGTCCCTTATTCTGGCATTTTCCAGTCTATTTGCAGGCTGGCAATGGTGAAACCAGGGATCCATTGTTTCGAACCCGACCAGGGAGCGCGGTGCGATTCGGTCCATGGAAGCTCATTGAGTATTTCGAAGACGGCGCAATTGAATTATTCAATCTTGAGTCGGATATCGGGGAGCATCATAATTTGTCAGATTTGGTGCCGGAAAAAGCACGCGAGTTGAATCAATTATTGCGCGCATGGCGTGAGGACGTGAAAGCTCCGGTTCCCACCCGGAAAAATCCTGCCTACAATGAAGCCGCCGAGAAACAGGCAATAAACCAGTTTTTCTTCAAAAAAAATAAAGAAAATGAAAAATAGCTTGAATTTGTCACTTTGATTTGTTATTTAGTGCCTGACCATAAAAAATTATTTTGTGCCAAGCGGAGTCGAGACACCATCCAAAAACAATGATTTCTAACCCTTCGACTTCGCCCGGGGTGAAAAAATACGGGCTTGTTTTTCAGGCATTTAGAGCCTATCCGAAAACCCTCCTTGTCATTCCCGAAGTGTGTTGATCGGGATGCCGACCACGGGAATCTATTTATAAAGAGGGTTGGTGGATTCCCATGGGCGGCACCCCGCTTAAAACATGCGGGAATGACAGTTTTTGACTAATCCGTATAATACTTTGAAATAGGTTTTCGGATAGGTTCTTAGTCATTGCGGCATAGATGGCTCCGACGATACATTCAAGTTTTTATAGTGAATAAAATGAGATTTAAAACCTGATACCAATATTTCATCAACAGAGTCACTATTAATAACCCAACTAACACAGGAGCATCTTATGATAATCGGTGTGTGGGATATTGCTATTTTTATTGCGTTTGTTGCGTCGGTTATTTCAATTGGTCTCTGGAAAAGCAGGGGAGAAGCCACTCACAGCGAGCATGGAGCGCAGGATTATTTTCTAGCCGGTCGGGGGTTGACCTGGTGGCTCATTGGTTTTTCGCTGATCGCCGCCAATATTTCCACAGAGCAGTTTGTCGGCATGTCGGGCAAGGCGGCTGACTGGCTGGGAATGGCTATTGCGAGTTATGAATGGATGGCAGCGATTACGCTGGTTGTGGTGGCGTTTTTGTTTCTTCCCAAATTTTTAAAAGTCGGTATTTTTACGATTCCAGAGTTTTTGGAATATCGCTATAATACGTTTGCCCGAACAATTATGGCAATTACGACGATGGTAATTCTGGTGGGCGTGCCGACAGCATCGGTGATCTATTCCGGAGCGAAAGTCATCTGTGTCTTTTTCGAGGGAAAAACCTTGTTGGGATTCGACCTGGGAAACATCACGGTGGGGAGTTGGATCATCGGGACTCTTGCTGCCATTTACGTATTTGCGGGAGGGTTGAAAGCCTGCGCCTGGGCTGATCTGATTCAGGGGGCGGCGCTAATTCTTGGGGGCGCGATTTTGGCGATCTTCGCCATTCACGCTCTCGGAATCGCTGATCCCAAGACCTTAGCCGCAACCGCGACAACCAATATTAGCGCCGAGAGCCTCAAAGAGCTGGGTGCGGTAGCGAGATTGAAAGCACTCAACGCCGGCGATTGGGCGGTGGGTAAGATGCACATGGTCAAACCGGCAAGCGATCCGGAAATTCCCTGGACAGCTTTGGTGGTAGGCCTCTGGATTCCGAATTTCTTTTACTGGGGCTTGAACCAGTACATCACCCAACGCACCCTCGGTTCAAAGTCGCTGGATCAAGGTCAAAAAGGCGTGGTCTTCGCCGCGTTTCTCAAATTATTGATTCCTTTTCTGGTGGTTATTCCGGGTATCCTGGCGTATAATTTGTTCAGTGATGATCTGCATTCCCAGGCAAACAAGAAAAATGAATACATTTTGGAGCAATTTGAGAAGGGCGAGAAAAAAATATTTGTATTCACCGACTCCTTTGCAGAATTGAAAACCGGTGAAGCGCAGGCGCTTTTCACGCACAATGCGCTATTACTGAATCAACCGGTGGACTCCGCGATTTTCAATCAACCCCTGGCAATTTACCAAGCCAATTCAAATCTCATAAAACATGCAACTGAGAAAAGTAAAATCTTGCCTTCCGATCAATCGATTCAAATGTCGGACAAGCTGGTCGGCTATGATTATGATGCTGCATTTCCGACGTTATTAAAAAAATTGCTGCCCATCAACATCGGAATTCTCGGATTTGTGCTGGCGGCGATTTTTGGTGCGGTAGTCAGTTCCCTGGCATCGATGCTGAATTCAGCCGCGACAATCGCGACGATGGATATTTACAACAAAGTCAAAAAATCTACCACCCAGTTTGAATTGGTCACGGTCGGAAGAGTTTGCACGGTGCTTTTCGTCCTGATTGCCATATTCATTGCGCCGCGCCTGGATAATCCGAAGTTTGGCGGAATTTTCACATTCATCCAGGAATTCCAGGGTTTCATCTCGCCCGGCGTGTTGGCGATCTTCCTGTTCGGGCTGTTAGTCCATCGCGCGCCCCGCTTTGCCGGAACGGTCGGATTGATCCTGAATCCGGTGCTTTACGGGACCATGAAATGGGGCAACCTCACCGGTATCGGCTTCTTGAATACACTTTCGAAACTTTCGTTCCTCGACCGCATGGCTGTTTGTTTTGCTATTGTGCTGGCGGTACTGACTCTTATTACGCTGCTGAAACCGTTGCCCAGACCAGTAGAACTGCCAGTCAATGAAAAAATGAATGTGACAACAACCAAAAATACAAAGTTCTTCGGCATCGGCGTCGTGGCGTTGACAATTTTATTATACATCATTTTCTGGTAAAAACGAGCCCCGGAAATGTTTTATTTTGCCGGGATTTTAAAGTTCAGAGTGGGAGCGGAATGCGGGATAAAAGAAACTGCCTGAATTAATTTTGCAATTCGTTATTTGAAATGCAATTTATCAATTCAATCCCGAGTCGTGGCGTAAGCGCCTGGTCTCTGATTCGAACGATCCAAATTTTTGCATTGCACGCTGCTTATGCCAGGATATTCCGGCAGCAAAGTGCCTATCGCCAGAATCGCGCCGGGCTGCTAATATCCATATAAGTATGCCTGGAAGTTGACGCGATGCACGATTGTCAAATCAAAGGAAAATCGCAGATGATCCGCATCTTCCGCAGCATAATGCCGGTTGTTTTATGCCTGATGTTTTGGGGACGAATTGATGCCCGCATTCCGGAGGCGGCTGTAAAAACAAATTCAGGAGTACCGATGTTGACCATTAATGGGAAGCCGTACCCGCCATTCGCTTGGATGTCTTACCTCGGCGAGACAACCTATTACCGGGAAGCGGCGGCTGCCGGAATTCATCTGTTCTGCTTTCCGGCTTACCTGGGTGATCGGGGAATCAATACACGGTCGGGAATCGGACCATTTCGCCCGGCGCTCTGGTGTGGTGAAAGTGAATTTGATTTCACCAGTCTTGTTACCGATTTTGAAAAAATCCTGGCGGCA
>JAFGMA010000411.1 GCA_016927835.1 Candidatus Zhuqueibacterota bacterium
AATTGCTTTGCACCCTGAATTGAACACTAATATTTTTACAATTTGGGCTTCGAAATCCCATTTTTAGTGTTTATGAATAATTCAGGTATAATACTTTGAAGTCATATCATATTTTTCATATCCCCCATTTATCAACAATCCCAAATACGGCGCGGTATTGTATTTTTCTGAGTAATATATTTTTTTTCTGAATGCAGGACCCAAAAGCCATTTATAGCCTTCATCTATTTCGAAAGCATCTTTGCCTGCCACATCATTTTTATCAAATTAAAAATCGCCCCATAATAAAATTGTCCAAGATTTTGTTACATATCTGGATACGGTAAATTCCCGGTTGTCAATCCAGGGAGCGATACTGGCACTGACGCCCCATTTATTTTCAGCGGTCCCGGCAAAAAGAGCAGGCAAAATTAAGAACGAGAGCAGAAGCATGTCTATTCTGTTTTTCACGGTATGGCTCCTCCTTTGGTTGATAGGGTATGGATTTCCATAGCCATTTTCAGGAATTATTCACGGATTGGCTCCTCACATCCGAAGTCATTACAAGTATGCTTTTCAGCCAATAAAAATATGCCTAATCATGAGCACAATCGATGGAAAACGTGGTTTTGGTGTGATGGCTCAGCACATCTTTGAATACACATTAAAAGATGTTTTGCGATTAAAGATTAACGATTTTTGATTTGCGAATTTAAGCCTTCGCGTATCGTTAATCCTTATTCTGAAATTTTAAAAATCAATAGTGGAGAGCTATTACCTGGGAGAATCGAGCGCTGCGGAATTCGCGCCCACAGCAGCGCCCTGTTCGGCAAGGTGCTGCATCCTGCTGAAGCAATATTCCGGCAACATTTCGTGCGTACCATCAAATATGATAAGTGACACCGGCTCGGTCACTTTTTCATATATCACCAGACGATCGCCTAACTTCTTTGGCGTGCCAGGCGTTTCGAATCCCCGCGTCAAAAGCTTGATCATGTCATTTTCGCCAACCTTGCACTCAGTGTATCCGTAGTGTTCGACCAGCTTGTTGAAAAACAGGATGGATTGCGAAATGGGAACACTGCCGGTGTAGCCATCATTTATGCCGGCGAATATCTCAAGCCTGCCCCGTGGTTCGAGAGGCGGCTCCCAGTACAATGGGGAGCGTCGCCGGGCTTCGTCTTCATTGAGAACGCTTCCGTCGGAGGTGCACTTCAATATATCCTGGGCGTATTTGGTGTTTCGGCATTTTGATTGATGATACCAGGCGATCAAATCACTGATGGGAACCCACGCAAGGAACGCCTTAACCGAGTGCGATAGGTTCAAATAGGAGCCCAGCGTCGCATGCCCGCCGCCCGATGCACCGGCAACGAAGATGTTTGCGGTGTCAACCGACCCGTTATCAATCGCAAACTGGATGGCATCGTCAATATCGGAAATTACCTGGTTATTTAAGCATGCCTCTTTGGTCCAATTCGGCCCGCGAAAATCAGGATGGATATAATTCCAATCCGCGTTAAGTGCCATTTCCGCCAGCGGATCGAATTGCGAATAATCGCCCGACCAGGTGTGAAGGCTCAGCAATAAAGGCTTCGGGATGCCGGACGGCGAAGGAACAAAATAGGCGGGCTGACGATACCTATTAACGCTGGATTGAATATGGACCAGCGAGAAAGCATCGTTCCATTTGGATGGTTTAGCGTCATCCCATTTGTCGATTTTGGACATAAAATACTTTATCTGCGGGAAATAACTGCTCACAAGCCCTCCCAGGCAAAATGATGCGATTGTAAGACTCAGTAGAACCAGAATGCGCTTTTTTCGTGACATGAATGATTTTCCTGTTGATTGGAGCGCGCCCGACTTCGTGCCAGATGACGCGACAAGGGAAAGCTGTATGCATTTTTAATTCAGAACAATCAGGAGAGTTTCGTGTGACAACAGCACTATTTTAGCATTAGCATCTTTTTGAAAGAAGTGCCGCAGCTTGTCTCCAGCCGGTAGATATAAATACCTGTGGCAACTGCCAATCCCCGGGCGTCCGTTCCGTCCCAGGTAATGCTATAATAGCCCCGATCGTAATTTTGAGCAACCTCTTTCACAAGATTGCCTAATATATCATAAATATAAAATTTTACATTGCTTGCTTCCGGTAATCCAAATTTGATTTTCGTCGTTGCATTGAACGGATTGGGGAAATTTTGAGCCAATTCAAAGCTCGCCGGAATATTCCGCGCGCTTGAATTTTGGTTTATGCCGGAAACCAATTTGATTTCGAATCCGTTTTGCAGCGTCACAACATCGAATCCCTCGCCCTGTTTTACCGAAACATCCCACAAGCCGAGTGGGGCATCCTCAGCAATTTCAAAATGGGCATCGAGCTGTGTTTTACTGGTTACGTTTACCGAAGTCGCCTCGATGGTGGAACTGCCTTGCGAAAACCAGACGATATTTACGGTTTCGCTGCCCTGTTCAAAATGCGTATTTTCACCCGTAATCGTAACATTTAAAGATTCGCCTTGATAGGCACTATCCGGTACGACCGAGACGATTACTGGTTCTGCGGACGGAGTAATTTTAAATCCATTATCAAGCGTCACAATGCCCTGACCACCGACCTGGAAGACCGAAACATCCCACCAGCCTGTTTCAGCCGAGAGCGGAATTTCAAAATCCGCGCTCAGCGAAGTGGCGTTATGCACGGTAACGCTTGCGGCATTGATCGTGCTCGATCCCTGGGAAAACCACACGCTGTTCGTCACGTCGCTGCCCTGAGCGAAGGTCGTATTTTGTCCCGTGATGGAAACCGTCAATGATTCGCCCTGGTTGGCGCTATCGGGGACAACTGAGATAATTTGCGCGGCGGATTTGATGCGGAACCCGTCCGTCAAAGTCACAATTCCCTGATCACCGACCTGGAAGACCGAAACATCCCACCAGCCTGTTTCAGCCGAGAGCGGAATTTCAAAATCAGCACTCAGCGAAGTGGCGTTATGCACGGTAACGCTTGTGGCATTGATCGTGTTTGATCCCTGCGCGAACCAGACGCTATTCGTTACGTCGCTGCCCTGGGCGAAGATCGTGTTTTGCCCCGTAATGGAAACTGTCAATGATTCGCCCTGGTTGGCGCTATCGGGGACAACTGAGATAATTTGCGCGGCGGATTTGATGCGGAACCCGTCCGTCAAAGT
>JAFGMA010000412.1 GCA_016927835.1 Candidatus Zhuqueibacterota bacterium
TCGAAGTAATTTTTCTGAAAAAGTCAAGCTATTTTTTCGATGTTGCTGAAATTTAACATTTCACGCACCGGAGATTCTAAACTATAGCTTAAAGTAATCAAATCTGTTTAAAAGGTCAAGTGAAAATTTAGACTTGTAAATTTTGATTTTTTTTTGTAGCTTTAACTTGCAAAAACTAAAGATCGCTGCAATTTCCCCAGGACGAGAAGGAGTGATTTGGCATGAATATCTTAATGGTGACTTCGGAAATAGTGCCGTTCGCAAAGACCGGTGGATTGGCAGATGTACTCGGTTCGCTGCCGCAGGCTCTCAAGAAGCTGGGCTGTGACGTGCGTGTCATCCTGCCGTTTTACAAAATGGCGAAACCGGTTGTAAAAAAGGCGCTGATTGAGCATGGTGAAATTTCAATCCCAATCGGCAATGAACGTATTGTGGGAAGCACCCTGGAATCTAGATTGCTGAAAGATATTCCGGTATACCTGGTAAAACAGGACGCATATTACGATCGCGACGAATTGTATACAACCGCCGAAGGCGATTATCCCGACAACGCCCAGCGCTTCATTTTTCTCTCGCAATATGCACTCGAAGCCTGCAAGCAGCTTGCTTTCAAGCCAGATATCATCCATCTGCACGATTGGCAAACAGGCTTGATCCCGGTGTATCTGAAAACCGTTTATGCCGATGATCCGTTTTTCAGGAAAACAGGCACGCTCTATACCATCCATAACATCGCCTACCAGGGCTTATTTGAATATGAATTGTTTGAAATGACCTGGCTGCCCCATTCAACTTTCACGATAGACGGATTCGAATACTGGGGCAAAATGAATTTCATGAAAGCCGGGATAAATTTCAGTGATTACATCAATACCGTCAGTCAAAAATATAGCCAGGAGATTCAAACCTCTGAATATGGCTACGGTATCGACGGCGTGCTGCGCACACGTGCACATCGCTTGTCAGGAATTATGAACGGTGTGGATTATTCATTGTGGAACCCGGAGAGCGACGAATTCATTGCTGAAAATTATCAATCGGACGATATGAGCGGCAAAACGCAGTGCAAACGCGATCTGCTGAAAAAATTCAAATTGCCGCTGAGGTCGATGCGATTACCGCTCATTGGAATTGTGTCGAGGCTCGCGGACCAAAAGGGATTCGATCTCATCGAAAGGATTTTGCCCGAAGTGATGACAATGGACGTCTTGTTCGTGGTGTTGGGAACGGGCGATTCGAAATACCATGCATTGCTGAAGGATTTTGCTAGGAAATATCCCGCCAAAATCGGTGTCCGGTTGGGCTTTGACAATGCATTGGCGCATAAAATTGAAGCTGGTGCCGATATGTTTTTAATGGCATCCCGCTACGAACCCTGCGGTCTCAACCAGATTTATAGCTTGAAATATGGCACAGTGCCCATTGTTCGAGCCACCGGCGGTCTCGATGATAGCATTGAAAACTTCGATCCGGCAACCGGGAATGGGAATGGCTTCAAGCTACAGAATTATAACGCCGAAGAGCTATTGGCGACAATCAAACGAGCGGTGGAGTGCTTCAGGCAGCCGGATGTCTGGCAGAAAATAGTTCAAAACGGTATGGCTGTTGATTTTTCATGGGATGCATCGGCAAAACGCTATCTCAATTTATATCACCAAATCCAGAAGTTGCATTGAGCAATTCAAAAGAAATAAAATCTACCGAATCCCGTCGATTGAGGAAGAATCGAATGTCGAGCACCTGCCGTATAAGCGATATTTGCCAAATCCAGAATTTTAGCCCGCAGCGCCATCACGCTTTTCGGAAATCAACCGCCAACTTCTATCTTCAATCCATCGTCAATATTGTCAAGTTCATAGCAAACGCAGACACCCGATTCACCGACAGCGGCATTCTTTTCAAACAAGTTTAATTAAGCGCTTCGAATACCCGGATCGAAGCATCTGATAAGCAAAATCAAGCTCGGAGTCATTCTTCGTCAAGAGATTCTGCATTGCGATTATCCTGTGCCTGAGGATATGACGGATCTACCTGGTGATGGTGATCTCCCACAAACCGCCGGCTTCCTGGTTTGCGAATGTGCCCTGCTCTTTAATAAAATCAACAATCGCGTTCACAATCCAATCCGGATGTTGCCAGTGCAACTCATGTCGCCCGCCCTTCACAAGCCATTGAGTCACGGATGGTACGTTTTTCAGATGGTTACGCGTTGCTGTCAGCGCTTCCCCGTATCCGGAATTGGCGCCATAAAGTTGCAGCGTTGGTGTTTTTATCTCGAGCAGGTCATTTTCTGAAACTGACAGCTTTCGATGGGCTTGATACAGATGCGTGGCTGAAAAATGCTCTGTCAAAAACATGGCTATCGCCACTTCGTTTATCAGCAGTTGCTTTTCACGAGAATTCAAATTTGAGGCGTAGGATTCGGTGGCGGATTTAACGAGAAAGGGAGCCATAATACCTGACTTCACGATTATGTGAAACAACGGTCCAAGAACAGGAAGCAGCATTCCTTTTAAGATTTTATCCCTGTGGGTTGCTGCATCTTGCAGCGGCATGACTGCGCCTTCGATGGATATCGCATGGCGCACATAAGCCTGGTAGCGGCTGATCATGTTGAATACAAGGCTGCCCCCGAAGCCGGCGCCGATTACGTCGAAAGAACTGAATCCCCGCGACAACATGAATTCAACCATCAAATCAGCAACCGCATCAATTGTATAGGAGAATTTGCGGGATTTGTCGGATTGACCCAATCCGATGATATCCGGAACAATGCATTTGAAATGTCTGGAAAGTTTTGGCAGCAGCATATTCCAGCTTCGGTAAGATCCAATGAGATCGTGCAGCATCAGCAAAGGCGATCCGTCGCCAAATTTAATATAATGCAGCCGATAGGTTTTCACGGTTACGAACTGATCGCTGCCAAATCGGCATTTCGGATTCAATTTTTGGATGCGAATCCATGAATTTGCGATCGCAATGAAAAACAAGCTAAGGACAAAGAATAAGATTAATCCGATTGTTTCAAATATCATATAATTAACCTTGTTTGTTTTCAAACAGTAATTATTTTTTGCAAATTAATCAAGCAAAAAATTTAGATTCCCATTGCATTCGAGAACACATTTTTCTATATTACACTACTGTAAATTGTATCCTGCAAAAGTCAACCTGTTGGAGGAATCGAATGATGAAGCAGACCAAAATCAACTACACTGCCTTGAATCGTTTTCTAAAATATATCACCTACGATACGCAATCCTCGGAAGACTCTGAAACTTTTCCAAGCACTGAAAAACAAAAAATATTGGGCGCGGTGCTGGTCGAGGAACTGAAACACATCGGACTCACAGATGCAAAAATCGATGCTTATGGCTATGTGACCGCTACGTTGGAAGCGAATACGGATAAGAAGCTCCCGACAATCGGCTTAATCGCCCATCTGGATACGTCTCCGGATGTCTCGGGCGAGAACGTCAAGCCGCAAATTCACAAAAACTATCGTGGCGGCGATCTGACGATTTCTAACAATCCGGACTGGATTTTGAAACGCGGTGAAAATCCGGAGCTTGCCAATCAAATCGGGAATGATATTATCACGTCCGACGGAACAACCCTGTTAGGCGCGGATAATAAAGCGGGTATTGCTGAAATCTTCGAGGCGATGCACCATTTCGTACAGCACCCGGAATTGAAACATGGCAAAATCCGCGTTGCTGTTACGCCCGATGAAGAGGTGGGGCACGGTACCGAACATTTCGATGTCAAAGCCTTCGATGCTGACTTTGCCTATACCGTCGATGGCGAAACCGTGGGAGAAGTTGAAAATGAAACCTTTTGCGCCGATTCAGTGACAATCACCGTCGCCGGGCTCAACGTCCACCCTGGCTATGCGAAAAATAAAATGGTGAATGCCATTAAAATCGCTGCCGAAATCATCGATGCGCTGCCTGCTGATCGGCTCTCTCCGGAAACGACCGAAAAACGCGAAGGTTACGTGCATCCCAATAGTATCCAGGGCGGTGTGGAGACCACGACGATCAAATTTTTGATCCGGGATTTCGAGGTCGAAGGCTTGAAGCAAAAAGAGGCATACCTGCAGGAAATTTGCAGTAAAATCGGGCTGAAACATCCGAAAGCCAAAATTCATTTGAAAGTAGATGAATTTTATCGAAATATGAAATATAAACTGGATGAGAATCCCATTGTCGTCGAACATGCACTCGAAGCAGTGAAACGTGCCGGGATTACGCCGCAGTTAAATCTGATTCGGGGCGGCACCGATGGCGCCCGGCTGTCATACCAGGGATTGCTCACGCCGAATATTTTCACCGGGGGACACAATTTTCATTCAAAATATGAGTGGATTTCCGTGCAGGATATGCAAAAAGCGGTGGATACGATCGTCAACCTGGTCTTGATTTGGGCTGAAAGCTGAATCAATCAGCGTCTGTTTTAGTACCACTGGAGTGTATCGTCTGTATCGATGCACAAAATAATTGTAAATTTAAACAACAGCTACTTCCGCCAGGGCACAGCAAAAAAGGAATGGAAGCTAATGAGAACACGCATTTTATCGCCTTGTTCGAAGTTTTTGCTTGTCGCGATAAGCTACCTGCTGCTGGTGAGATTCGCCGGTCTCTGCCTGGCGAGTGATAACCTCATCATCGTTTCACCGCATTGGGAGGGCATCAAGGTCGAATTCGGCGAGGCGTTTCGTGAAGTTTATCAACAGCAAACCGGCAGGGATGTCGAGTTGAAATGGCTTAACGTGGGCGGAACATCTGAAATGTTGAAATATTTACGCTCGGAGTACAAATCCAAACCGGGGGGCATTGATATCGATATTATATTCGGAGGCGGTATCGAGCCTTATGAGGAACTCAAAAAACTGGCACTACTCGAAAGCTATCGGGTTCCGGATCATATTTTCGGAAACCTGGCGTCGGATTTGAACGGTGTACCGCTCTACGATAAAAATTTTTATTGGTACGCAGCAACCATGGCTGGATTCGGAATCATGTACAATAAGGTCGTTCTTGAGCGATTGGGCTTGCCTGAACCGCAAACCTGGGACGACCTGACGCGCCCGGAGATTTATTCATGGATCGGATCGGCTGATCCGCGCAAAAGCGGCAGCGTGCACGCGGTGTACGAAATTATATTGCAGGCGTATGGTTGGGAACATGGCTGGCGCACGATAACTGCAATTGGAGCCAATGTTCGAGCTTTCACTGCGCACGCCTCTCAAATTCCAAAAGATGTCGCGCTCGGGGAAGTAGCGTACGGCTTAGCCATCGACTCGTATGCCTGGAACCAGGTGAATGAAGTCGGTTCAGATTTGATCGGCTTTATCATGCCGCGCGATTTGACCGTCTTCAATGGCGATGGAATCGGAATTCTGAAAGGTGCGCCGAATCGTGCGGTTGCGGAACGCTTTATCGATTTCGTGCTCTCGGAACGAGGGCAAAAATTATGGATTTTAAACCAGGGCGAACCCGGCGGACCGCGCAATTATCAACTCAGCAAATTCAGTGTGCATCCGAAATTGTACCCACAAATCAGCGGTCATACCTCGGTAACTATCAATCCTTTTGAATGGAAATCAAGCTTCGTTTACGATTCGGAAACAGGCTCAGATCGCTGGGAACTCCTCAACGATTTAATTGGAAGCTTCATTGTTGAACCTCACCGCCAACTGAAAACAACCTGGAAAGCAGAACTCGAACGTACATCTTATGATAGCGCACTGAATCGGATTATGCTGATGTCGGTTTCACTGGATTCTGTGAACGCTATTCTGGCTGAAAAACGATGGGATGATCCTGTGTATAACAAACAGAAACTCAACGCATGGGCAAGTCAGGTGCGCCAGGCTTTGGCACCCGAAACCGGCGGGTGGCTGCTCAACTTGCCCGCTATCATTGCGCTGGCAGTTGTCATGCTGGCGGCTGTCAATAGACGACGCCGTCGGGATATGGCATAATTTGTAATTGGAATTTTCTGTCATTGCAGGGCTTAGTATCTAATTTCACTCAAGTTTCGCAAATCTTGCAATGGCTTGAGACGCATAAAAACAATGCTTTATAAGATTCTAATTATTTTTTTAACAATCACTTAAAATAACATTCAATAATAGACAAAAGTGAACTGCTGTTATTAAAACATACAAAATCGTCCTGAAAAAATATTTTGAAAAAGCGATTTCAGTTACACGGTTTAGCTATGTAATTTAACGCAGAGGCGCCGAGGACGCTGAGAGCCGCAGTGAAACTGTTTTTCCTCTGCGAACTCAGCGGTCTCTGCGTTTCAAGAAGCTTTTAAAGATACTCTCGTTTAGGAGGTGGGATAAAATAAATTACCCATTAAAATTTCTTAAGTTGCTATTTATCAATATTATTTTTAAGCAAAATGTCCAAGTTATTTAATCCCACCTCCTTAATAAACCTTATTTTATGCTCAAATTGGAAAAACGGAAAGTGTTCTTATACTTTAATTTTATACATATTAAGGCTGATCATCATAATTTTGTTTTATTGTTTTTTAATAGGTTAACCACTGCGAAACTTGAGTAATTTCATAATTGGGGGCTGAACGAAAAGCCAATATTTTTTCACCCTGAGCGGAGTCGAAGGGTGATAAGTCCTTGTCAATACGCTATGCTTCGACTCCGCTCAGCATGAAAATGTCAGTTTTCGTTCAAGCACTATTTACGAAAAATACATGATGGTTGGACTCCGGGCATTCGTTCAAAATCCGCTCATGGTTTATTATGACACTGATAGGGTCGGAGAGCTTGTAGGAGCTGTGGTTATTAAAGAAAAGCCAGAGAATTGGCAAAAAGTTAATAGGGACTAGTATATCATTGATAAACAGGCTATTTATCTTGTTCATCCTGTTATCCTGTCTAAAATCTTTAGCATCTTCAACGTATTTATAAAACAAAGCATTTAGTAATCGGAGACAATGTTGTATGCGCCATTGGCACGGTCTACAAATAAGAGCTGAAGGAAGTGGTATCACCAGGCAACTCAGCGAACTGATAAATTTGTTGGGAGAATTGCTGGGGCATGTGATTCGTGTACAGGCAGGTGATGAAATATTTAGACTGATTGAAGAGCTTCGCAATCGGTGCAAGCTGGCGAATCAACCGGGAAATGATGCTGTTTACCAACAGCTTCAGGAAAAAATACATTCCCTGAGCCAGGAGCAGATACTGTGGATCATCCGCGGCTACACCGTATTCTTTCACCTGGCTAACGAAGCCGAACGACAGGAAATCATCCGAATCAATCAGGAACGGCAATTTCAGGCAAGTACGGAGCAACCGCGAACCGGATCAGTCATGGAAGCCGTTCATAACTTGAAGCGCCGCGGTTGTAGCGCGGATCAACTCCTCGACTTGATCCGCCAATTGGATATTCAGCCCACTTTGACTGCTCATCCAACTGAAGCCAGACGCCGAAGCATTCTGTACAAGCAAAAACGAATCGCTCAATTAATGACCCAATTGCGGGCACAACGCGTCCTGTCAGCCGAAGATCGGGACGATCTGATCACGCGGATTTATCATCAAATTTCGCTGTTGATGGCAACCGATGACGTTCGAAGTGAGCGCCTGACCGTAGAAGATGAAATTAAAAACGGTCTATATTTTACCATGACCAGCATCTGGGACGTAGTTCCACGCATCTATTACGATTTGGAAGATGCCATCGAAGTATATTTTGACGAACGTCCTTCTGTGCCGGCTTTTTTGAAGTACCATTCCTGGATTGGGGGCGATCGAGACGGAAATCCGTTCGTTACCGTCGATGTAACGCGTTCAGCATTGCGCAGTTATCGTCACGCTGCATTGCAGGGCTATATCGAGGAATTGGCAGGTTTGAAGCGCGAACTCAGCCTGTCATCCAGACGCGTCGATATTCCTGATTCCCTGTTAGCCTCGGTGGAGAAAGATGCCCAATCGATTCGCCTGTGCGATGATCTCATGCGCAATTACAAAACCGAACCCTTTCGCCTCAAAATCAGCTATATGCTGTCAAAAATGAAACGCTTGCTCTCACGTTCCGCTGTGACTCCCGATTTTTACACGCCTGATGACTTCCTGAGCGATTTGAAGCTGATCCGAGCCAACCTGAGACAAATTCATCTGGAGGATATTGCACCATACAAGAGAGTTTCGGATTTAATCATACGGGCGCAGGTTTTCGGATTTCATTTGGTTGCACTCGATATTCGTCAACACAGCGAAGTGCATCAGCATGCTGTTACCGAGTTGCTGAATTTGGCGGGTGTTACTGATGATTACGCAGCCCTTACCGAGGATGCAAAATTAGCTGTGCTGGAAACCGAGTTGCAGAATCCCCGTCCCTTGCTTCCGCGCCATGCCTTAATTTCCGAAATGACTACCAATGTTTTGGAGACGATGAACGTGGTCCGCGAGGCACAAGCAAATAATCCTGAATCCATCGGCGGGTACGTTGTCAGTATGACGCATTCAGCCAGCAATATTCTGGAAGTACTGCTGCTGGCGAAAGAAACCAGCCTGTGGCAATTTCAGACAGGGGAAGTCAGCAGCAAACTGAACATTGTGCCGCTGTTTGAAACCATTGAAGATTTTGAGCGGGTCGAACAATTGATTGAAAAATTGTTTTCGCTCCCAACCTATCGCGCGCATTTAAAGGCGCACGCTGATTTTCAGGAAATCATGCTGGGGTATTCGGACAGCAATAAGGACGGCGGCTATTGGATGGCGAACTGGATATTGCGGGAAGGACAGCAGCGGATCGCGCGGTTATGTCGACGTCACGGGATCACGTTCCGCTTTTTTCATGGACGCGGCGGAACCGTTGCCCGAGGAGGCGGTCGTGCTGCGCAGGCGATTTTGGCTATGCCCCGCGAAAGCCAGAACGGACGACTGCGCTTCACGGAGCAGGGAGAGGTGATTTCCTTCCGCTATGCCCAACCGGCGATTGCGCGTCGCCATCTGGAAGAGATTTTGAATGCGGTGCTGCAAACGAGCTGTCAAAATGAACCCGCGGAGGATGTCGAGCCGACAATGAAGCAACTCATGGAAAAAATTGCCCTGGATGCAAATTATACCTATCGCCAACTCATCGATGCCCCGCAATTTTGGGAATGGTTTGTCCAGTCCACGCCTATCAAGCAAATCGGACGTTTACCGCTGGCATCGAGACCCGTTTCCCGGAAATCACCCAACGAGTTGAATTTTGAAAATCTGCGAGTCATCCCCTGGGTGTTTGCCTGGATTCAAACACGCTACAACATTCCGGGCTGGTACGGGATCGGGCATGCATTGCAAACGGCAATACACGCAGGGGCTGAAAATTTATCCCTGCTCCAACGAATGTATCAGCAATGGACATTTTTCTGCACAGTTTTGAATAATGCCCAGCAGGCAATGGCGCGCACCAAACTCAATATTGCTGCGCTTTATGGCAAATCGCAGGATCAGCAGTTTCACGAGCAAATCGTAACCGATTTCAAGAAAGCAGAGCAAGCGATACTGGCAATCACCGGACAAAAGCAACTGCTGGATAATAATCCGGTCATCCAAAAATCGATTCAATTGCGCAATCCATACACCGATGTGCTTAATCTGCTGCAAATCGAGCTGCTCCAACGCCAGGGGAAAGCCGGGAAGGAAGGAGATGCTGAACTCAGGCAGGCGCTTTTTTTAAGTATCAACGGCATCGCCGCAGCCATGCAAAGTACCGGATAGGCATTCGCAACACGCAATCGAAGGGGCAAGCGCCATAGCCACTGGTTCCCAAACTGATCACCAAACTCCAGGTTGGGAACCCAGGGGAATTTTAGACCACAAAAAGAACCAATAACTGAGCCATTTCATCGGAGGGAGAAAATCAATGGCAAAAGTTATCATCGGCATTCACGGGCTCGGAAACAAGCCGCCGAGAAGGATTTTGAAGCGCTGGTGGAAAAAATCGATCAGGGAAGGCTTGACGGCAATCAGTCAACCCAGGTTTTTTATCAAATTCGATTTTGTGTACTGGTCGGATTTATTATATCCCAAACCGCTGAATCCGCGAATAAAAGATGAGAAAAATCCGCTATACCTCGATGATCCCTACACGCGCGGCAAAGACTTTCAAAAGAAATCGCCCAGCAAAATCCGAAAAAAAATACTCGATTATTTGAGAAAACAACTCGACAACATTTTCCTCAATGATGATAAATCGCTGAATTTCTCATCCATTTCCGATTTGATCATCCATAGTTTTTTCAAAGAACTGGAATTATATTACTCGTCAACATGCATTGGCAAAAAAGGCGCGGGCTGCCTGGTACGGGATGTTATGCGGGAGCGACTGCGCACCACGCTAAAAAAATATCAAAAGGATGAGATTTTGCTCATCGCCCATTCTATGGGTTCCATCATCGCTTATGATGTGCTAAGATTTTCTGACGACGATATCAAGGTTGATTATTTCGTCACGATCGGTTCGCCATTGGGATTGCCAATCGTTGTAAGCAGGATTGCATCGGAGCAAAACCGCTCTTTGAAAAAGGAAGACAAAATTCAAACGCCTGAAGCTGTCCTGAGACAATGGTATAATTTTTCGGATCTGGAAGATAAAGTTGCCATAGATTACAGCCTGGCAGGGGACTATGAACCCAACTCGCATCACATTGGCGTCAAGGATATGCTTGTCTATAATAATTACGAAAAAAACGGTGAACGCAATCCCCACAAATCGTATGGCTATCTCCGGACAAAAGAATTGGCTGCTGTGATTCACGATTTTTTGGGCGGTGGCAAATCCACCTTCCTCGGCGCATTTATTAAAAAATTCAAGAATTACAGAGCGGAAAATTAATTATCACCTGAATTGAGCGATTCGAATTTGGCTATTGGCTTTTAGCTAATTAACTTTCAATTAGTTAGAATAATCCCGGTTTATCACCCAACACGTGAAATAATGTATATACGTAAATCTTGATAAACTAAGCGCTAAAAGCCATAAGCCAACAGCCGATTTCAGGTAAATATTAAATTTTTCAATTAATATCCGATACGGGCTAATAATACAAATCGAATGAAATCTGTTCCACCTGAAACCGAGAGGAAAAATGCGATGCATCGGAACGACATGCTGGCAAAAATGTTCGACAATTCAAAAATATGGGATTTCATCATTATTGGCGGCGGTGCCACCGGTCTGGGAACTGCGCTCGAAGCCAGTTCGCGCGGCTATCAAACACTTCTGGTTGAGCAACATGATTTTGGCAAAGGTACATCCAGTCGAAGCACAAAATTAGTGCATGGCGGTGTGCGCTATTTGCAGCAGGGTAACGTTTCGCTGGTGTTGGAGGCGCTGAAGGAACGGGGGCTGTTGCTGCAAAATGCGCCGCATTTGGTAAATAAATTAAAATTCATTGTTCCGACATATCGCTGGTGGGATAAGCCATACTATGGTATCGGATTGAAACTTTACGATCTGCTCTCAGGAAAACATAGTTTTGGTGCATCAAAAATCCTGTCAAAAGCGGATGTCTTGCACCATATTCCGGTGATCGAACCGAAAAACTTAAAAGGCGGAATCCTGTATTACGATGGTCAATTCGATGATGCCAGATTGCTCGTTAATCTGGCTCAGACCGCTGAGGAGCAGGGAGCAGTTGTGCTGAATTACATGCAGGCAATTCAATTGAAAAAATCAGGTGAAAGAATTAGCGGCGTTGTGGTACAGGACATGGAGAGCGGGAGCGAGACCGAACTGCGTGCCAGGGCGGTCATTAATGCAACCGGCGTTTTCACCGACGGGATTCGGATATTGGATGATCCCACCGTCCGCCCAATGATTGCTCCCAGCCAGGGCGTACATATTGTCCTCGATCGATCATTTTTGCCAGGCGATAGTGCGCTGATGATCCCTCGCACGAGCGATGGCAGGGTGCTGTTCGCCATTCCATGGCTTGATCGGGTCATCGTCGGCACGACCGATACGCCGGTTAACGCGCTATCCTTCGAGCCGGCAGCGAAAACCGGGGAACTGGCATTTTTACTTGAACATGCGGCACAATATCTCTCGAAAGATCCTGCCGCTGAAGATGTTAAGAGCGTATTTGTCGGCTTGCGCCCATTGGTGAGTTTGGGCAAAGACAAAAAGACCGCCGCAATTTCTCGAGATTATATGATCCAGATTTCAAAGTCGGGTTTGGTGACGATTACCGGCGGAAAGTGGACAACGTATCGAAAAATGGCGCAGGATACCATCGATCACGCCCTGCGTGTGGCGCAACTGAAGCCCAATCCATCGGTATCGGAACGATTACCCATACACGGATACGATGCGGACGCAGCAAAATTCGGTGATTTGAAACTTTACGGGACAGATGCCGGGGCGATTCAGGAACTGGTTCGGCAAAATCCAAAATATGGAGAGCGTCTGCATCCGGAGCTGCCGATTGTTGCCGGGGAAGTAATCTGGGCAGTGCGCAATGAAATGGCACGCACGGTGGAGGACGTTCTCGCTAGACGAACCCGTGCACTGTTTTTGGATGCTCGTGCCAGCATGGAAATGGCGCCCGTTGTTGCTGGGTTGATGGCAGCGGAAATGGGTAAAAATGAAGACTGGATTTCGGACCAAGTTGCTACCTTCCGAAAACTCGCACACGGTTACTTAATCAAATCATAATGCGGGCATCTATCCGATGGATGGTATACTCAGTTGGGATTTAAATGTAACTGCCCAGGTTCCGGGTTCAAAGGTTCCGGGTTCAAAGGTTCCGGGTTCAAAGGTTCCGGGTTCAAAGGTTCCGGGTTCAGGGCTTTTCTCGCTCCCGGCGTCCCGCCGGGAGTGGTAAATTGCGGTTCTGCCGCACTATTGAAATTTTAGTTTCGTGAGGCAGAGCCTCTATATAAGCATTCCAAGCCGGAGGCAGGGACCGAGAGATCTTGAAAAATCCGGCAGATCAGATTTCGATGATTTGCATTAATCAATAACAATAATGATAACCTCGACACACAGACATGGCTCATAAAACAATCAAATCCGGTTATTCCCGACTGGTTGAGCGCCTGAATTACTTTCCGCAAGGCGCGCCACCGTCGGAACTCCTGAACAAGATTTTGATGATTCTCTTCAAACCAAAAGAGGCAGAACTCGTTTCGCTTTTGCCAATCAAGCCTTTTACAGCGGAAAAAGCCAGTTCTGCCTGGAAAATGGATTTGAGCAGCACGCAGAAAGTACTCGATGAATTGGCGGGACGGGCGCTGCTGGTTGATATTGAAGAGAACGGAAAATCGGTCTATTGTCTTCCGCCGCCGATGGCAGGCTTTTTTGAATTTTCAATGATGCGATTGCGCGATGATATCGATCAAAAGGCGCTTGGCGAACTATTTTACCAGTATTTAAATGTGGAGGAGGATTTTATACGGGCGCTGTTTGTGGATGGCGAAACACAGCTTGGACGAACATTCGTTCATGAACCGGTGCTCACCAATGAAAACGCCGTACATGTTCTGGATTACGAGCGCGCTTCCGAAGTAATCAAGACCGCTTCCCATGTCGCTGTCGGAATCTGCTATTGCCGGCATAAGATGGAACATCTTGGCAAAGCATGCAGCGCACCAATGGAAATCTGCATGACTTTCAACAACACCGCCGCGTCGTTAATCAAGCACGGTCATGCGCGCCAGGTCGATCAGGTCGAAGGATTGGATTTGCTTCAATTGGCATACAGCAATAATCTGGTTCAATTTGGTGAAAATGTCCGACAGAGTGTGAATTTTATCTGCAACTGCTGTGGGTGCTGCTGTGAAGCGATGATTGCCGCACGCCGCTTCGCGCTTATGAATCCCATCCATACGACGAATTTCCTCCCCATTATCGACGAAGCAGCGTGCAATGGCTGCGGAAAATGCGTAACCGTCTGCCCTGTCGAAGCCATGACCCTGATCTCTGCTAACAATCCCCATCGACCGAAAATGAAATTAGCCCGACTGGACAGGGAACGCTGCCTGGGCTGCGGTCTTTGTGTGCGGGCATGCACGAAGGGAAATATACATCTGGAATCCAGACCTGAAAGAGTACTGACACCCGTAAACGGCACACACCGGGTTGTCATTATGGCTATCGAGCGCGGGAAATTGCAGAACCTGATTTTTGACAATCGCGTGTTGTGGAGTCATCGTGCACTGGCTGCTGTTTTAGGAGTTATTTTAAAATTGCCACCTTTTAAGCAGGCGATGGCGAGCAAACAGGTTAAGTCACGCTACCTGGAAGCATTGATAGCCCGAATGAAAAATTAGTCGCCCGATCCCAATAGCCACCAGTTGCATATCACACAGTTGGCGGGCGCAAAAGCAAACATATAGCATCTGGGAGGTACAGCTATGGCAATTAAAGAAAATATTATCGATGATGTGATTATACTTTCTGCGAGTGGCAAACTAATGGGGGGAAATGAAACCTGGGAAATCCATGACAAGGTGAAACATCTGATTTCTTATGACTTTAAGAAAATTGTAATTGATCTTTCTAACATCAAATGGATTAATAGCCAGGGGCTTGGTGTATTGATGACATGCGTTACATCGCTGAAAAATGCCGACGGTGCGATGGCAATCGCCGGCGCGGCAGAACGGGTGAGCAGCCTGTTTATGATCACCCGTTTGAGCACAGTATTCGATACTTATGAATCGGTTGATGAAGCGATTGCGGCGCTGAAATGAAAAATAAAATCATATCACATTATAAAATCATCGAAAAGATCGATGAAGGCGGAATGGGAATCGTTTACAAGGCAGAAGATTTAAAGCTCAAACGAATCGTCGCCTTGAAATTCCTGCCGCCAGGTTTGACGCAGGATTGTGAAGCCGAGAAGCGTTTCATTCGGGAAGCGCGGGCTGCATCCGCATTGGACCATCCGAATATCTGCACCATCCATCAAATCGGCGAAACCGAAGACGGGCAGGTATTCATTGTGATGCCATGTTATCAGGGCGAAACGCTGGCGGAAAGAATCGAAAAAAAGCCAATTGAAATTGATGAAGCGATTGATATCACGATCCAAATCGCGAAGGGGTTGGCTAAAGCACACGAAAACGGGATCGTCCATCGCGACATCAAACCGGCTAATATCATGCTTACTGATGATGGCGTTGCAAAAATCCTGGATTTCGGTCTGGTGAAATTGAGCAGTCAAACCGAACTCACGCTGCCGGGAATGACGCTGGGCACGGTGGCGTATATGTCACCGGAACAAACCAGAGGCGAAGCTATCGATCATCGAACCGACATCTGGTCTCTGGGTGTGATGCTGTATAAAATGTTGACTGGTAAGGTTCCCTTCCGAGGTGCCAGCGATCATGCGGTGATGTATGCCATCACCAATGATGAGCCCCAGCCCATTTCGCAAGTCCGACCCGATTTGCCTCTGCGTTTAGCCGGAATTGTCCACAAAGCCCTCGCCAAAGCACCGGACAATCGCTACCCGCACATGGAACGCTTGCTGAAAGATTTGATAGCATTTCAGAAACAACCCGATGCAGCAACTTCAACTTCGACTGGCGGCTATCGCTTACCTCTGGTACTGAAATTCTTACAGCACATTATTATCGCGCTTCTTGTTCTGGGTGCAGCAGCAGTTATTTATTTTAGCGGTATTTTCGCACCCGGCGCTTCGCGCACGATTGATTCGATAGCGGTTCTGCCGCTGCAGAATTTCTCAGGTGATACTGATCAGCAATATTTGATCGATGGTATGACCGAAGCATTGATCACCGAATTGTCACGGATAAAGGCGCTGAAAGTTATCTCGCGAACCTCGGTTATGCGCTACCGGGATGCAGCGAAGCCCTTGCCGGAGATTGCGAAAGAACTCGGCGTAAATGCCGTCATCGAAGGCTCGGGTCAATTGGCAGGAAATCGCATCCGTATCACCGTGCAATTGGTAGATGCAGCAACCGACCGGAATTTGTGGGCTGAACATTATGATAGAGATTTGAAGGATATTCTAAAGCTGCAAAGTGAGTTGGCACGGACAATTGCGAAAAAAATCAGAATTATGATTACCCCCGAAGAGCACCGAAGGCTGCAAATGGCTTTGCAGGTTGATCCCAAAATTCATGAGGCATACCTGCGCGGTCGCTATTTCATCAATAAATGGACTGAACCGGACTTGATGAAAGGCATCACCTTTCTCAGGCAAGCAGTGGCGGCAGATCCCGATTTCGCGCCAGCACACTCGGCATTGGCGCGAGCGTATGAATTTCTGATATGGCTTGGTTGGATGCCGGCGCATGACGGATGGCACATTATCGAAGCAGAAGCGGAAAGAGCGCTGCAACTCGATGAAACGCTGGCAGAAGCGCATGTAATGCTCGCTGAAAAACGGTGTTTATTTGACTATAATTGGCGCGCAGCAGAGGCAGGGTATAAACGTGCGCTCGAATTCAATCCCGGCTATGTCACCGCTCATGTTGAATATGCCTGGTTTTTATGTGCAATGCAACGAAACGAAGAGGCGCTGCAGGAAATTAACCTTGCAAAAACACTCGATCCGCTTTCGCCGATTGTTCTGAGAACGGCTGCATGGATCTATTGTCGCGTTCGAAATTATGACCGTGCAATTCAGCATGCCCGTGAACTGCTCATTCTGGATTCCGACCACGCACCCACCCATTCGATGCTGGGTTCAATTTATGCCTATCAGAAGCGTTTCGAGGAATCGATCGCTGAATATAAAAAAGCGATCGATCTCTGGGGTGAAAATTATCCCGAACCGGCACTTGCCCGCACGCTGGCGCTTTCGGGTGAAAAAACAAAGGCGCGTGCAATACTCAAAACGCTGCTCACCCAGTCAAATCAGCGCAACCTTTCAGCTTATCGAATCGCCAAAATTTATTTGTCACTCGGTGAGAATGAGCAGGCATTTCTCTGGCTGGAAAAAGCCTATACGGGGCGGGATTATCGATTGATCGGGCTCAATGTCGATCCATTCTGGGACAGCATTCGTGCAGATCCCAAATTTTATGCATTGCTGAAAAAAATGAAATTGTCCGAGTAGTTGGCATTCGCTTTTTTTGCCATCGATATAACGCACTGGTGAATTTAAAGACAAGCTAGATCCTCATCCTCCGGTCAATTTTTTGATCGATCATCGGCACAATGTGATAATATTTCTGGTAGCCTTCCTCCCATGCAAGTACGCGCGTTGTAACAACCGTAAGCGCAATGATGATGTAAGGGAACCAGGTATAAGATTGCGACAGGGTCAACCCACAAACGATGAATCCGCAAAAGCTCGGGAAGCAGCCCCTGGCGATAGCCCTGTAAGGAGAATGCCGCGGATATTCCCGAGCAAGGCGCTGGAGTTTCCAGCCCATTTTGAGTTCGGTAAAAAGCAGCATGCAGAAAAAATAAAGCCCGACGAAACCCAATTCACCCAGTACGAGAAAGAAGATGCTGTGGGCGGTTTTGTTTACAGGGTAGCTGGGAGAAAAAGCTTTCGATTTAAAACTGAAATTCGACAAACCCTGCCCGAAAATCGGGCTGGCAATTGCCATGCGGACGCCCGCCTCCCACAGTTTGAACCGGCTGTTTGCCGAATCGGCTGCACCGTCATCATCGCGCATACCAAAACCGCCGACAACCACCAGGAGCACCAGGAAAATCATTGCGCCAGTAACGATAAGTTGTATTTTCCGAGGGCGACCGAGGATGGCAAAGAGGAAAGTAACCGTGCCAAATCCCAGCAAACCGCCGCGAGAATAGGTTGCTTTTATGCAGTGAATCCTGAGCAGCAAAGTCACAATGAGAATAAACCGAATGATCGCGCTCCGATAGGCGGATATGAAACCATAGATGAACGGCACGACAATTACGACCGCCAGCGCCAGGTCATTGGGATCTCCCAGGATGCCGGTCATTGTAACCCGACCGACTTTCCCGATCATATTCTCTCCGGTCACAATATTGCGGATCGCCATCAGCGAAAGAAACAACACCAGAACGATCAATACCCATACATATCTCAGCACTTTGGCTTTTGTATCAACAATATTTTTTATGATGAACACCATGATGACAACTTTTGAAAAAATATCAATGAATACATTGAACCGTAAACCGGCATTTAGCGTTCTACAAGAGCGACTAATTACTTGAATAAAATAAGCTATAGTTTAGAATCCCCGCGGCGCAGTTCACCTGTCAACTCATTAAAAAATGAAAGGAGCAAGCTGGAAATCGGTAATGTAA
>JAFGMA010000413.1 GCA_016927835.1 Candidatus Zhuqueibacterota bacterium
ATCATGGGCGATGTTTAAATCCTGAATCGCTTCCTCAGTTCTGAGATTAGTTACTTTGACCTCAAAAGCAGGGAAGCTCAAAGCATCAATGTGAAACAGTGTTTTATGAAGAGGCAATATTCGATATTGCTCTCAAGAAACAAAGGGTGACCGTCTCAAACCAAACCGAAAATCAAAACTTCTGCCATTCCGAGTAAAACCATAAATCGCTAATTTCAAATCAACACCCAAATACCCGATTTTATGCTTCACTCGAAATGTCAGGAGGTTTCAATTTCGCAAGGGTGAGCCGGCTTCACCCTTTTTTCTTTCCATCTCTCTCCGCTGCAGTCAACCAATCCCCAACGTGTCCTTGCTCCGCGTCTTCTGCAATTCATTCTCCGGGATGCGCCGATTGAGAAAATCCAGCGACAATTCGATGATTTCGCGCGCTTCGTCCGGTGTGGCGGCTCCGATGGTCACCATATCCTGCTCGCGGATCGTATTCCACACAAACGCCAGCCCCACCTCGGGCAGCAAGCGTCCGGCTGCCAATGGCTTAATCGTCATCACTGGTTTCTTTGCATTTCGAATAATCCGCATCGCCCAGTGCGCTTCAACTTGCATCAGGAAACCGGCTGCGTTGTAAAGCTGAATATAGGTTTCGACATCCACACCGGTCTCATCCGCGATAACGACCGTCTCCGGCATGTGCGTTGACAAGCCGGGTATCATTCCCCGCTCGCGGATCAGTTTTGTGTATTTATCGAGATCACGAATTTTGCGATGCATCCGGTCAACCAGCGGATCGGTCATGCATTGATGCGGCATGCAAAACGTAGCGCCATATTTTTTGCAAATATCGAAAATCACTTCCGGCTCGCTCTCGGCGGGACCACCGGGCAGAATATTGAAATGAGGCGTGATGATGCGGATGATCGCTTTCCCGCTTCGATTCTCAGCTTCTTTCACAGCATTTTCAAGATGCTCGGAAAGCGGTCCCATCACCGCATCGATGCCATTTTCAACAAACGCCACAATCACATCGGTAATTCTCTCAACAGTCTGGTATTCGTGAATAAATTTGTCTTTCGCCCTGCTGGTATGGGAATAACCCAACAACCAGTTGGTACCGATCAATAAACGCGGCAAGCTCACGCCTCCGACAGTCGTTCTTGGAAATTCGGTCATAGTCGTCTCCTGTTCCTGGTTCAGTGCAACTCATCTGGTTAATCGCTATCTACGTTAGCTGGAATTTCTAATTTGTAGCTATCAAAACAAAAGCTGGAAAGATTCAACATACGATGATGCCGGATCGTGTATTCCATCTTGTCATCAAGTTTCTCGCGCACAGCAGCGGTCAATAAAATTTCATTTTTCTTTGCAACATCCTCCCCGAGCTTATAGGCTGCATTGGCTTCATCACCAAAGATTTCATTATCCGAGCGCAAAACTCTCCCCCATCCGATGCCGATACAGATACAGTATTCTTCATCCGCCGAAACCGACGCATTATAATCTGCCAGCACCTGGTTCATCTCAATGGCAGACGAAACCGCGTTTTCCACAGTCGGAAAAATTGCCAGCATATTATCCGCTTCCGCCTTGAGCAACTCACCTTCGTGCCTGCGCAGAATGGGGAAAAGCATCTCGTGCGACCGAAAAATCAAATTCAAATAGTGGATAATTCCCAGAACTTGCGCCTTATACGAAAATTGCGATGAGTCGCTGACTAGAATTGCGCACTCGATCCCGAATCGCTCCCATATAAGCTGATCAAATTCAGCGAGTTGCTCGATTGGCATTTCACTGCGTCTCTTGAGGTAAGTCGCTAATTCGCCTTTAATGCTAATCATCGCGCTCTTTCAGCAATATGAATTCCGATTATTGGAAAATTTACAATATTTAAGTTCAAATGTCAAACAAAAAATTTTAGAAACAGTTCCCGAAATCAAATTTCATTTCCCCTTGACAATGGTGCGTATATTTATTAATTTGAAACTTAGATCATATACCGAATAAACAATGCAGTGGAGGATATCCCGATGAAAAATCCGAATCTGATTTTCGTTTTCGCCGATCAACTTCGATATCAGGCACTGGGATTCGCCGGCGATCCCAATGTGCGGACGCCGTACTTGGATCGACTGGCAGAGCAGAGCCTGAATTTCACAACGGCAATTTCCGGCTGCCCGGTTTGTTCCCCAGCCAGGGCATCGATCATGACCGGGCAGTACCCGCTGACCCATGGCGTTTTTGTGAATGATGTATACCTGCAAAATCGCACAACGTCGCTCGCACAAGCGTTGAAACAAGTCGGCTACAAAACCGCTTATATCGGCAAATGGCACCTGGATGGTCATGGCAGGTCCAGCTACATCCCACCGGACCGCCGTCAGGGCTTCGATTTTTGGATGGCGCTTGAATGCACCCATCGCTACAACCAGTCCGCATACTACGCCGGAAACGATCCCGCGAAGCGGATTTGGGGCGAATACGATGCAATCGCTCAAACCAAACAAGCGCAAAAAGTAATTCGCGAGAACGCTGAAGATGGTCCGTTCCTGCTCATGCTCTCCTGGGGACCGCCGCACAATCCGTATCAAACAGCGCCCGAAACTTATCGAAGACGCTATGATCCGCAAAAACTGTCGCTGCGCCCGAATGTGCCATCCCAGGTCGAAACGCAGGCGAGAGATGATCTGGCGGGCTATTATGCACACGTCAACGCCCTGGATGACTGCATCGGCGGGCTGATGAAAACAATCGAGGAGTGTGGCATCGAAGAGGAGACTATTTCAGTTTTCTGGTCGGATCACGGGGACATGCACGGGTCCCAGGGGCAATGGCGCAAACAACGACCCTGGGATGAATCGATACGGGTTCCGCTCTTAATCCGATACCCGGCGATTTTCGGAAATCAATCCCGGCATATCGAAGTGCCAATCAATACGCCAGATTTAATGCCGACGCTGCTAGCCCTCTGCGGCGCACCCATCCCCGAAACAGTCGAAGGAATTAATTATGCGCCGTATCTGAACAGGGCAACTCGCCCACCCGCCGATGCAGCGCTCATCGCCTGTTACCATCCGTTCGGTGAATTCACCCGGCAGAGCATCGGGCGGGAATACCGAGGCATTCGGACCGGTCGCTATACGTATGTTCGCGATATCGAAAAACCGTGGCTGCTGTATGATAATATGAATGATCCCTACCAGATGAACAATTTGATAAATCAAACCGCATTCACGGCTTTACAAGCTGAACTCGAATCGAAGCTGAACGAATTATTGAACGCGCAGGGCGATGAATTTTTACCGGGTGATGCCTATATTCGGAAATGGGGTTACATCACGGATGAAAACGGGACTGTGCCTTATACGGAATAGGGAGTAATCGGATTATCGGTCAACTTTTGCATAATCATAGTTGTCTTGGAATTGATACGCAGAACGGAGAGATTTGGTATTTCTATCTGGCGCGTTTAATAAGTTTATGCTATCCGATATAATCATTCCAGCTAACATTCTTCTTCGCTCTAAATTGAAATTTAGAATTTGCAAAAAGTGTTAATTTTGCGCAAATTCATTTCGGCTTTTTCCCATTATCCTGCATTCGACACAATTTATTAAACCTAAATTAAAATAGTCACATACGTGGCAGGAAGTTTGCAGAGATGAAAGCTATTTCCTGCCTTTTCATTCCATTCGCCAGGAGGTTTACCCAATGAAAGGTTTCAATAAAATCATAACGATTTTCACCTTCATATATTTGTTAACAGTAACCATTCAATCATTGATTGCGCAACCCAATACCCTGCCCAAACTCACCCTGGGCGTTCTTCCATTCAGTCATGCCGGGGTGGAGCGCTATGAGGCAGTTAGTCTCTCCAATCGACTACATTCTGGTTTGGTAGGAACAAAGCAGTTTCAGGTGGTAGAGATTGAAAAAGTAAATTCGGTTATGAACGAATTAGCATTCCAGCTTTCAGGAGCCTGCACTGACGCTGCGTGTGCCGCCAAAGCCGGGCAGCAATTAGGCGCGAAATGGATGGTCACCGGAGCGGTTGGCAAAGTCGGGCAAACTTATACAATTGATGTGCGCGTTATTGATGTTGAAACCCGCCAGACTATATTGACTATACCTCGTGATTTCAGGGGTGAGATCGACGCCCTGCTAAACCTGATGATCGACATAGCCAATGAACTGGCAGAAAAAACCGCGGATAGATTGAAAACAGGACAGCTTGAAGTGAAAAGCACGCCTGCCGGTGCTGAGGTATATCTCAACCATAAATTAGCAGGACAGACCCCATTGCTGCTCCAAATGGTTCCCATCGGCGAATACCGGCTTGAGATAAGAAAAGCTGGCTATTTGAATTACGAGCGGGCAATCACCATTCAACCGCTGGCGACCCGTCGTATCGATGAGTTGCTGCAACGCCTTTGCCGGCTGATAATCATTTCCAATCCCCAGGGCGCGCAAATTTTTCTCGATGACGAACGCGTGGGCACAACTCCCTGGTCGAAGACAATGCCGGAAGGAACGTATAAACTCAAATTGAAAAAGAACGATTATCTCACGCACGCGCAAAAACTATCGCTGGCTGCTGACAGAACACTTCGGATTGAATTACATAAAGATCCCCTGTTGGTGAAAAGAATGAATGATTTGAGAAACCACAGAAAAAACGACCGTAACCTGAAACCAGCGAGAAGCCATAAATGGGCATGGATTTTAGGCGGTACAGCACTGGTTGGCGGGGGCATTGCCGCCTGGCTGCTGCTGGAAAAGGAAAGAGCCGAGGAGCCGGTGGAGGTGATTGGCTTGCCGCCGGAACCGCCGGGGAAACCTTAGTTTGTTTATAAATGGAGATAATTATGTATCCATTAGCTGATTTATTTGGTGAAAATACTGGATTATATTTTTTCAGTGCAGTATTTCAAGGTAATATGGCGTTACTTGCCTTAATCGGAGTTTTCATTGTATTTAAGATTCAGCAATTAAATTCTTCTATCTCGCAAATTAATGATTTAATAATAAGATTTGTAAAAGATACTCTATCGTTTGGATTGCAGCCAGGGTATTATTTTCCGCTTAAATGTGAAATTATAAATGGTGTTCCGGATATATATACAGCTTTATCTAATATAAAAGAAAATGATCCTCTTTTTGGTAAGCGGAAAAAATTAGAAGAGGACAACGGATTAAAAAAAATTTATGAGGAGAGCAAGTTTTTAAACGCTCAAAAAGCAATCTGCAAAGCGAGAAGTAAATTACCTATTTTGTGGACAATAGCAACGATATGCTTTTCGATTGTATGTCTACCTATGGTGAATACCATTCATTCTAAAATCATCTTTTTAGAAATATCCCTTGTTTTAATTGGAATTATACTTAATACAATTACATTAATTTCAAATTATAGCTTTATAAAATCAGTGGTAAAGAATTGCTGATGTCTTTGATACATATAAAAATAAACGCCGTTGCTGGCGATGGGAATATAAAATGAAAAATAAGAAAATAATCGCATTAAATAAAATTGCAATGATTCTATTTCTATCTCGTTTGCTCCATGCTCAAGATATAATTAATGTCCCAGCTTCTTACAATACAATTCAATCGGCAATAAATTACGCGAATAATGGTGATACAATTTTAGTAGCTGCGGGAATCTATTATGAAAATATCAATTTCAAAGGAAAAGCAATTATTGTTAAAAGCGAAGCAGGACCAGAAGCTACAATTATAGATGGTTCACAAGCAGGCAGTGTTGTCACATTTAGCTCTGGCGAAGATACAACATCTGTCATATCTGGATTCACAATTACCAATGGAAAAGCCCAATATGGAGCAGGTATTTATATCTGTGATGGGAGTTCACCCAAAATAATCAACAACATAATAACGATGAATATTATTGAACAACAACACACCTCTGGCGGATGTGGAATTATTGTATTTGGTGGTAATGCAGTGATTCGCAACAACGAAATTTCATATAATAATGGCGGTGGCGATGGTGGAGGTATCGCTATTTTAAATGCTAATTCAATAGTCATTGAAAAAAATGTAATTAAAGGAAATACAGGAAGAACAGGTGGGGGCATAATGCTGGTAAGCAGTGAATATGCCCTTATTAAAAGAAATCTTATAGTTAAGAACATATCTTACGATGCGGCTGTTGCCGGTGTCTATCTATTATCTGGCAATGGATATTTTGTCAATAACACGGTTGACTCGAATATTGGAGGGGATATAGCTGGAGTCTATAACAGATCAAACATTTTTATAATCAACAATATTATTTCAAATAATAATGCGTTTGGTTTGGGTCGCTCGGAAAACCTAAATTCTTATAACAATGTGTGGAACAATTTAAGTGGAGATTATAATGAAGGCGCTAATCCGGGCGTTGGCGCTATTTCATCCGATCCTTTTTTTGTTGATTCGCAAAACGATAATTACCATTTAGAGCAATTATCCCCCTGCATCGATACCGGCGATCCCACAAGCCCATTAGATCCAGACGGTACCCGAGCGGACATGGGAGTTTTTTATTTCGATCAAACCGCATTTTACCAGGGCCCAACTTGGCATGTGTCAATTAATGGAAATGATGAGACAGGCGATGGTAGTTTTGACTATCCATTTCGCACGATTCAGCATGGAATTGAGATAGCCACTGATTTTGATACAATTCTTGTAGCGCCAGGGACTTATTATGAAAATATCGATTTCAAAGGAAAAGCTGTTGTTGTTCAAAGTGAAGCAGGAGCAGATAATACGTTTATCGATGGTTCTCACGCAGGCAGTGTTGTGACTTTTGCTTCGGGAGAAGATACGACTACGATACTAATAGGATTCACAATTAGAAACGGAAAAACAACAGGTTATGGCGGTGGAATATTCTGTGCAAACAGTGCTCCAAAAATATGCAATAATATAATCACAAACAATAAATCAGACGTTGGAGGAGGCGGAATTTCGATAAGACCGGGCAGCGGAATCATACGAAACAATACAATTTCAAATAACACTGCGGAAGGTGATGGGGGAGGTTTGGATTTATATAATACAAATAATATATGGATAGAAGGAAACATCATCAAGGATAATATTGGAAAAGCTGCAGGTGGGCTTTTGTTCTACGGTGGGGAAGATATCGCGCTGCAAAATAATCTTATTATTAGAAATAAAGCCTATGGAACTGGTGGAGGTATCCAATGTCTTGCGCAATCAGGTGTTATTGCCAATAATACTATAGATTCGAATTCATCAGGTCAGGGATGGAAAGGTGGAGGAATTTATTTTAATTGGCTGGCAGATGTGATTGTAAAAAATAATATCATTGCCAATAACTTTGTTGGTGGCGGTATTCGCGGGGAATCCGGAAAGAATGTTTATTATAATAACGTTTGGAATAATGAGGGAGGAGATTACATTGATTGTAATCCAAATATAAATGATATTTCAGCGAATCCAGAATTTGCAGATCCTTCAAAAGATAATTATGATTTAGAAGCTACATCCCCCTGCATCGATACCGGCGATCCCACAAGCCCATTAGATCCCGATGGAACCCGCGCGGACATGGGAGCCTTTTATTATCATCAAGGAGATCTCACTGCACCTGTAAAGCCGCACAATCTGCTGGCTCAATCAGCGGACGGGGCAGTGACTTTGAACTGGTCACCCAACACCGAATCCGACCTATCCTACTACAAGCTCTATCGCAGTCAAACGCAAGGTTTCACACCCGTTGCGAACAATTTCTTCGCTACAATCTTCGCGCCTGACACGAGTTATACTGACAGCACCGTCACCAACGGGCAAACGTATTATTATCGGATCTCCGCTGTTGATAGCTCTGGTAATGAAAGCGCTTTCAGCGATGAAGTCAACGCCACGCCACAGGTAGAGGTGTTCATATCCGACATCGCGCTTTCGGCAACGAATTGTGATTTCAGCAATGTCCCAATCGACAGCACCCGCTCAATCATGCTGTATATCAAAAATACAGGACAGGGCACGCTGGAAATTTTCAGTGTAGCGCATCAGCACCCGGTTTTTAGCAGCGACACACCTTCAGGAACCATTCCGGCAAACGACAGCCTGCGCATCCGGATTTCATTCACGCCAAGCCACGCAACCGCCTTCAAAGATACCTTTCGCATTTCCAGCAATGATCCGGATGAAGCGCTGGTTTATTTCCCGGTCGAGGGAAAAGGCGTAACTATGCCCTACCCTTCAATTTTCCTCCCATTCGATTCTTTTGATTTCGGCAAAGTACCGGTTTATTCGGTTTCATCGCGGAACTGCCTGATCGAGAATAAAGGCAGCGCCACCCTCGATATCGAAACGATTCAACTCGATAATCCCGTTTTTTCGGCGATGCCAACCGCTTTCAGCCTCGAGCCCCTGCAGCAACAAACGGTGGAAATTCGGTTCACGCCGGATAATCTTCAGCGACAAATTGGCAACATGGTGATCGCCAGCAATGATCCGGATCAGCCCGAAATAAGCATCGCCCTGAGCGGTGAAGGCGCCGATAGCCTGTCGCCAGAGATTTTTTTCCAGCAACCGACGTCGAAAATGTGGATCAATACCGAAATTCAGCTTTCCGCCCGTGTAACAGATAATTGGGAATTGTCATCGGTGCAATTTTATTATCGCAAGGGGTCAGAATCAACTTGTCATTACCTGCCGATGGCTGCACAGGGGAATAATATGTATTCCGCAACTATTCCGGCTTCAGCAGTCACTTTCGAAGGGTTGGCATATTTTATCAGAGCTGTGGATGGCGCTGGATTTACCGCGCAGAGCGACACCTTTTCATATTCGTTGTATTTTCCTGCCGGCACGCTGGCAACGAACATGAGCCATAGTGCATATTCAGGCGGATTCCCGCGCGGACAGTGGCACATGCTTTCAATTCCCGCTGTGTTAGATGAAACCTCGGCTGACCAGGTTTTAGGCGATGAAACAGAATTAGGTGAATATGGGGAGCCCAACTGGCGCCTGTTTTCCTACCAGGATACTGACGGAGATGGCGTGACCGACGGCTATCGTGAATTCGAGCCATCGAATCAAACCGATCATTTTCGATTCACCAGCGGAAACGCCATTTGGCTAAAAGCAAATCCACAAGGCGAAACAATCAACATCGATACCGGGACAGGTTATGTGCCTGCCCTGGAAGCCATTCAACTTACACTGAAACCGGGCTGGAACCAGATCGGAAATCCCTTCGCGTTTCCAATCACCTTTTCTCCGGCGCATCAGAAAGTTGTCGACCAACTCTATTTTCCCGATGGGACCGGCGGCTATGCGCTTACCACAGCGATGCAGCCGTGGAATGGATATTTCGCCTACGTGCAGGGCAGCAATAGCGTGGAAATTTCACTATATCCCCGATCCGAAACCTCTTTCCGGAAATCGATTTCTGAAAATGACATCCTGGCAATTCAGCTCCGGGCGTATTGCGGGCGCGCACGTGATGAAATCAATAGTTGCGGTATCAATACCTCCTGCTCTGACGGTTGGGATTCACGCGATTACCCAGAGCCGCCCGAAATTGGTGAATCAATTTCACTGCATTTTCCGCATCCTGACTGGCAACTTCGCTGCAAACGCTACACATCAGATTTCCGCAACAACATCGGTAACGGGCAAATATGGGAATTTAATGTCGCGACGCATCAAACAAACCATCGCATTGACTTGCATTGGGATGTGAGCTATTATTCTCAGGAGGAACTGAAACTGCTGCTGTACGACCGGAACCGCGACCGAAGCATCGATATGCAGGTGACAAATCAATATTCCTTTTCTAAAATGACCGATGAAATCCAGCCAAACTTTCAAATTATGGCTGGCAGCCAGGAGTTTATTGATCAGCGATTGAATGCCATTCGGTTGTCACTGCCGGAAGAACACGCACTGCTACCCAATTACCCGAATCCATTTAATTCAGTAACAAAAATCAGCTTTCAGCTCGCGTCACCGGAAAATGTGAGTTTGAAAATATTCAATCTGATGGGTCAAGAAGTGCGAACGCTGGTGAATTCCAAAAAAGCGCCAGGGCATTTCCAGGTTGTGTGGGATGCGACGGATAACTGGGGAACAGGCGTCGGGAGCGGTATTTACGTGTGCCTGTTCCGGGCAGGAGAACGATCTTCCCAAATCAAAATCATCTATCTAAAATAGCCGCGAACAAGAAAAGCCAACGATGTCAATCCAGAGATACCTCTCCTTGAGTACCGGCTTCACAATTCTCGATAATAAACCATTTTACGGAAGCGAACAGGTTCCGGATGCACCTCACACCATGACCAGCGATTCGACTCCCGCATTTACCCCTTCGCCCCGGTCAAACTGATACTCTCGATGAAATGCCGTTGTGCCATGAAGAAGATGAGGAGCACGGGCAGGAGCATGATGATCGACGCTGCCATCAGAATGCCATATTCCTGGTTCCACCAGCCGGTTTTGAAAATGAATAGCCCGAGCGGCAGGGGAATTTTGTCTTCGGAATTCAGGAAAATGAGCGGGCGCAGAAAATCATTCCAGGTTGCCATGAACTGGAAGATTACAATCGCAGCCATCGCCGGACGGATCAGCGGCAGCGAAATATTGAAATACGTGCGAATGAAACCGCAACCGTCCAATTTGGCGGCTTCTTCGTAGTCGAGGGGAATGGTCATAAAAAACTGGCGCAGCAGAAAAATGAAAAATCCGGTGCCGAATAGCGATGGCAGCCACAGGGGGTACAGCGTGTCGTACATGCCAAGATAGCGGAAAATCAGGAATTGTGGAATCATCGTCACCTGGTGCGGCAGCATCATCGTCGCCAGAACGAGCCCGAAAACGATGTCGCGCCCGTGCCATTTGATGCGCGCGAATCCGAATGCAATCAACGGGCAAACCAGCAACTGGGCGCCGATATTCAGAATCGTCAGAATGGTCGAATTGAAAAAAAATTTGCCAAATTGGACGAAGCGAAAGGTATTGATATAATTCAGAGAGTATTTCTGCCAGGTTGCCGTGAGGTATGGGACTTTGTGAACTGTTAGCGTCAGCAGCGCCTGATTCGGCTCGGTAATGGTTGCGCTCGCTGTGCTGTCCCGGTGAAACTCGATGAACTCCTGCCCGCGCAGGGTGAGTCCGCCTTTTTTCGTGGCTTCCGGGATTTCACGCTGCCATATCGCGCCGATCCAGACATGATGATGAATATGAAATGGCGCCTTCGAACGATAAATTTCTCCTTTGCTTTCAATCGTTAACATCAGTTCGTGGAACGATAAATCACCGCGGACGGGCACGATGAAACGATCGATTTGATCCATCGGGATTGGCAGATCGAGCAAAATTTGAAAGGATTGGCGATCTTCATCGGCAAAATCATACGCCAATTCAACGCATTGCTTGGCATCGATGTTGAATTTTTTGAGTGAATCGCCGCCGGCAGTTCGCCAATCCAAAACAGGGCGACCATCAGCCCGCAATACCGGATAATCGCTGCCATCCCGGCTCTGAATGGTGATGCCGCTCAAAACGAGATTGCGGTACGCATTGACCAGAATTTTATCCAGTCGATCGTAATGAATGCCGTTGAGGATCGCAGCGGACACATCTTCGGCTCTGCGTTCCTCACGATACGTCCCGCGTTCTGAAATGACATCGGTCCAAAGCTTTTTTCCGAAATAGCGAATGAGTTGGTTCCAGCCAACGCCGTCATCGAATTTCCGACGCAGGGCTTCTTCCCAGCGATAATCCCCCATGGTTTCGGCACCAACATTCCACGCAGCCAGATGCAGTTCCTCATCCCGGGGCGTTTCTTCAAACGTTTCGATGGCGGGTGGTTTCACTCTGCCTGTGGAATCGGCACAAAAATCGAGCAGCGGCTTCCAACTCGCTGCAATTTCACTGCGCGTCAGCGGCTGTTTGCGGCAAAGTTCAGCGATGATTTCAAAGGCGCTCTGGCGATAAATACGCTCCTGTCCCTCCTGTATGATCCGGCTGAGGACGCCATTCAAAAGCTCTCGCCGCAATTGACTGCCGATCCGGTTCCAAAACACCGAATCTTCCCGGATGCGCTGCAGTGTCGGATGCTGCAGGGCGAGCATCTTTTGCCACGCCGCTTCGATAACACGGGATTTCATGGTCTCCCACAATTCCGGTGCCATCGTGGACGGCACGGGAATAGCGGGGTATTCGCACTCGGCAACGTAAGGCGATTGCGTCACACGATACGGCAATGGCGGCAACCAACGCGGCGGAAATGCATTATACTCCTCGTTGGATTTCATGCTGGTCGTAATGAGCCAGAAAAAGGGTATCATGAAGATGAAGGCTCCGGCACTCAGCGACGCATACGCCGTAAATCGCTTTATAGTTTTTTTTACTCTAGCTTTTTTCTTCACTGGAATCCTCGGGAATCGTTTTCACGAAATGAAGCAACGCCGGAATCGGATTACCAAAACTGCTCTGATTTGTCACTTCGTTTTACCTTCATAATGCACCCATCGGGGAGCAAGCTTCAATTGAATCAATGTTAAAATCAGAATCATAAAAAACAGAATCCATGCCATCGCCGAAGCATAGCCCATCCTGAAATCAACAAAGGCATTGTTGAACAGGTAGAAAACATAAAAAAGCAGTGAATCCAACGGACCCGCTTGATTGGCGGATCCGGCACCCATGATCACTGCCTGAACGAATATTTGCAGCGTGCCTATAATGCCCATTATCAGATTGAAAAAAATGTATGGGGTCAGCATGGGGATGGTGATGTATCGAAATTGATGCCACCAATTGGCGCCATCGACACGGGCGGTTTCATAAAGCTGTTGCGGAATACCTTTCAAGCCAGCCAGCCAGATGATCATGCCCCCGCCGGCAGTCCAGATGCCCATCAAGATCAATGATGGTTTGGTCCAATTCGCGTCCCCGAGCCAGGCGGGTCCCTGGATGCCGATATAACTCAACAACAAATTGAGGATGCCATTCGTCGGATGCAGAATCCAAACCCAGAGAATAGTTGAAGCGACAAAAGGGATGATGGAGGGCAAATAATAAATCGTGCGATACACATTCACGCCCCTGACTTTCATATTCAACAACATGGCGATGCCCAGACCAATCGCCATATTGATGGGGATTCCGATGAACATGAACGCTGTGTTGGCGAATGATTTCCAGAAAATCGGATCTTTGAGCAACAGGTCGGCATAGTTTTTCATCCCAATCCACTGGGCATCGCTGAGACCGTTGTATTTGGTAAAGCTCATCACGATGGAGAAAACGATAGGTCCCAGCATAAACACCAAAAAGCCGATGATCCAGGGCGAGATACAGACGATGCCGGCTCCGAGATCCTTCATTTGCATGCGCGACAAACTGAGCTTCTTTATGCGCCACGCCAGGAAAAGAACGAAGACGCCGGCGAATCCGAAGAAAAATACAAAAATCTGGTTCCAGTTTACAGATGGCAATTTTTCTGTGCTGTAGAGCCAGTCCAGATCAGCCTGGATTTTATCACCCGCTTCCTTCAATGCCTCGTAGGGTGTCTTCACATGAAACACAGCCAAATCGTGCGCCCGGTCGAGTTCGCGCATCACCTGACCACCCACCGGCGAACTTACCGGATCGCAATTGATGCTGTTCTCCAGATTATTCAGGAATATTTTGTAGCTCTTCCGGGTTTGAGGTTTGAAATCAGGATTATCTTTGACGATTTGTTCGTAGAGGACACGATCGATTTTTCGGTTGCCGGTGGTAAAAGGTGTGAAGGGAATACCGCGACTTTTAGTGACCCTGAAATTCTCCTGCGCCGCAATGAGTTGCCCTTCCTCACTCATGATCCATTTGATATATTCCCACGCGAGATCCGGATGTTTGGCACCTTTTGGAATACCGCATCCGAAACCCATCACCAAATTGACCGGTTCCACACCGGAAGGAAAGGGCAGCGCGGAAATGCCATAATTCAGATCCGGCGCATTATAAACGATATTGGTCAGGTAAAATTGCCCGTGCATCAGGGTTGCGAGTTGCCCGTTGAAAATGGCTTTGTCCCCGCCGCCGGTACCGTCTTTCCAGCTTCCCTGGTTGAATATTTGAAACTTGCCAGGTCCGCCAAAATAATCCGAATGCTCGGTCATATATTCCAGCGCTTTGACAATATGCGGATCCGTGAAGGTGACTTTTTTGCCATCATCACTGAAAAATTTGCCCCCAAAAAGCAAGCCCATGCGATAGGTACGCATCATGTGGTGGTATCCCATCAGCGATCCCAGGCGTTTGATATTGCCGGCTTCGTCGCGGATTGAAAATCTTTTGCAAAATTTCAAATATTCCTCCGCAGTTTTCGGCATTTCCACATTTCCCTGGGTATCCGTGAAACCGGCGGAAATCAGCGCATCCACATTGTAAAATAATGCAGTAGAAACGGTGACGGTCGGGATACCATAAATTTTCCCTTTATATCGAACCAGTTCCTGCGCGCCAGCAACCCAATCGTCGATATTCAATGCCCCTGGGTGGTCTTTATCGCGCTCGAGATATGCATCGAGCTGCATGAACGCCCCGCGAGCTGCCCATTCAGCAAAAAAGCTGTCATTGCCAATACCACCCACCAGATCCGGTGCAGCATTCCCAACAATGGCGCTCATCAGTTTTTGAGACTTCGCCGTAACGTTTATATCCGGCGGGGTGACGATTTTCACACCAGGATGGCGCTCCAGAAAAATCCGGTTCAATTTTGCCCAGCCATGATCCCACTGGCTTTGACCTGCACCAATGCCCCAGAGTATCAATTCGGTTTCATCAGGCTTTTTGCTGTCCGTGCTCATATAAATTGAAATGATGAAAGCGGCAACAATGGATACAGGAAAAAGCCATTTTCTAATTGATGCGAGCCATGCTTTATGGGTTTTTTCATTCATGGGATTATCCTGTCTGGGCGATGCTTCTCATTCGGAAAATAATTTGAAGTCAAATTGAAGTAGCCGGAACCTGATTAGAGCCTATCCGAAAACCTATTTAAGAGAATGAATTGGATCAGGCAAAAATAATTATTCCCGCATGTTCCAAGATGGAATCCACCAACCTTTTTATAAATGGATTCCCGATCTGCGGACCTCGGGAATGACACGGAGGGTTTTCGGATAGCCTCTTATTCGCCATCTTTTTGCACTGCTTAAATGAAATGATTTCAAGCCATTGCCGTTAGCAATCTTAAAAAATAAGGGCGACAATAAATGGACTGGCACCCGGCAGACAATGTCGCGCGTTCAATATACGAAAAAAAACTTGCTTTGTCAAGCAGTGAGAAAATAGAAAATGGCTTAGAAAATAGGCGAAATTTGACGTAAGCTTTTTTTGGAGAGATACATTCACATCAGGATGCAATTTCAATTTTAGCGGTGAAAAGCCTGAAATTACCCGGTTCGAAACTGCTGTTCTGACTGAGTTAAATCACCAAACAAAAATGTCATATCAGGTATCCGGCATGGGTATTCACGCTACTTTTCGTGAAGCAAGTGAGCAATGAAAATAACAGGGTTTGCATTAAGACAAGAAACGATGCGCTAGTGAGCTAATCCGGCTATATCTTTGCGATGAGCTAATATCGCATCTGCCAATTGTTCCGCCTCGATTTTATACTGTCCCGATTCGATCAGCGCCTTCAACCTGGCAACTTTTTCTGTTCTGACATCTGGTAGGTTCATGTACGCATCAACGATCTTATTAATTTCCTCATCCGTCAGGTCAATTTGCTTTTCCCTGATAATTTTCAGGAGCTTTTCATACAGAGATTGTCGATTTTGATTAGTCATAAATGGAATTTAACATATTATTTTAAGTTGTTGTTAGCTATATTTTCTAATATCGTCGAGCTTTAAAATTACTGAAGCGATGTTACGCTTTCTTCATTTTCACCAGATATTCGCGCATCGGCATACAGCGCTTGTTTCGACCAACCTCGATTGCCATAAACGTACGATTCATTATGCGCATGCAAGCGGAAAGGTTCGATTCCGCCGCAACGTTCGATAATTTTTTCAAGAAAATTGTTCTGCCACTTTTGAAACGCAAAGACATCTCCCCTTGAGTTGAATAACGCAAAAAGCACCATTCCATATTTTTGGGTATTTATCACCCCGGCAAGCGCACTAATTCCATCATCAGTAACCAGAAGTGTCCCGGTTTTGGCGAGTACCCCCCCTTTTAAATCCTCTTTAGAAAAACGCAGCCGTACCGTACTCACATCCACCCCGGCGACCGGGACCAATTTGTCAACTGACACTTCATTTTCACTACACCAGCGGATGATGTGCCGTATAATTTTAAGCATTGCCCTGGGCGTTATGCGATTGTAATCCAATCCCGAAGAGTGGGTGATGAAAATTTCATTCAACGGAACGCCGACAATCTGAAACAGGGAGACAGCCAGCATTTCGGAACCGCCGATGGCGTCACCCAATCGGTCTGCAATGGTATTTTTGCTGTGTGCATTTTGAGTCCAGAGTATATCGAGCAATGGACTGGAAAAATGGCTGACCAAATGCGTGCCCGTCCGCTTTTCGAAGCGAATATTGCCGTCGATGCGAATTCCATTGCGGATGAGATAGGTTTTCACTTTTTGTGCCGTGGTGATGGGATCGTAGAGAGAATTGATGGTTAGCGGACCATCGAAAATCAGATCGCCAGTCACGCGTCGAATGCCCATATTTTTCATTTCGCTGACCGCACCTCCGAGAATGCCCAATCGAAATGTGGGATCGCCATCGCTGGTCAGAACCAGGTTGCCTTCCAGGCTTTTCTCGAAGGGATCGATGTAACCATCGGCATAAAATGCGGTTTGAAATCGATGGCGCGGACCCCATTTTTCGAGCGCCACAATCGATGTTGCCAGCTTTAAGGTGGATGCCGGATTAAATAATTTTTCCGAATTAATTGAGGCGATCTGCAATCCGCTGTCCAGGGTCTCGATTAAAATACCCTGATCGTCCTCCACATACCCGTGCCGATACAGATAAGTTTGAAGCGTTTGTTCCAGTTCGGGCAAATCTAATAGAGCCTGATACGAATATTCCGAATGCACTTGCGTCGTGTAATCATTGATACTGGTGGTTGACCATTGAAAAAAGATGATGAAGGCGGCAATGCCAACCAGAACAACCAACAACCTCCATCTTAAATGAGTGAAATCCATAATCCTGATAGCTTTTTGTTGATGATGTGATGTCTAAATAACTTGTATCCGCTGCTTAACGGGATTTAATATGATTATCGGAAGCTTCTTCAATTTTGTTAAAAAATGGTCATGCTGAATGGAAAATATTTTTGAAATTCAAAAGGCTCGATTAAATCAATTAATCCGTTGCAAAACGTTAACCATATAATTTTATTTCGTTACAAGCTGCTCAAGTGATCCCGGTTCATCCCGCTCGTACCGCATGCTTTAATTTGTCAGCAAAATCCCGCCATTTATTAAATAACTTCAATATAATTAATGATCGGCAGGCAGGTATTAAAATTAACATATTGATATTAAATTAAGCTAAAATGTTGAAAAAGGCAAGTACTTTTTTTGCTTGTTTTGCGCGAGACATCGGACAGCTATTTACTGTTACATTATTTTATTGAATTTAATGTCGAAAACGTAAAATCCTGTTTCTTCACTTCATTGATAAGCTCCGGAAGGAGTTTCAACGTTTTAATTGTATCGTGCAGCAGAATGATGCGCCCGTTTCTGATTTTGCGTTCAACACGATACAAAATATCGGATGGTGAAATCGATTTTTTATAATCACGGGGTGTCAGGTTCCACAGAACTAATCGCATGCGATGTCTGGTGCAAGAGGCAAGCACCGATGGTCCGAAATGCCCATGCGGAGGTCTGAAGAAACATGGGATTTGTCCGGTTGCTGCCTGGATGATTCGATTAGTCTGCGAAATTTCCAAATCGATGCGGCGTTTCGATTTGAAAATCAGCCTGCGGTGACTGAAGGAATGATTCCCAATCGCGTGTCCCTCGCCAGACATGCGTTCAAGCAGCGAAGGCATTCGCTCCGCTTTTGAGCCAACGAGGAAAAAGGTTGCGGCGACATGATGCGTACGCAAAACATCGAGGATACCAGGCGTGACATCGGCTTCGGGACCATCATCAAAAGTGAGATATACAATAGGCTGGTGGCGCTCCCCGGTCCAGAGTATGGGGAATAGAGTTGAGAACATAATTATTTTGTGAGATTAATTGGCAGGAATATGGGCAAATTTTCAGGCATGCTCTATAATAGCATCGATTAGACCGTAATCTTTAGCTTCTTCAGAGTTCATAAAAAAATCCCGCTCAGTGTCCTGAGTGATTTTCTCGATATCCTGACCGGTATGTTTCGCGAAAATGCCGTTTAATGCCGCCCTGGTTTTAAGAATTTCTTCTGAATGGATTTTAATATCGGTTGCCGGTGCAATAATCTGCCCCGCGATGAGGGGTTGATGCAGCAGCATCCTGCTATGGGGCAAGGCATAACGTTTATTTTTTGTGCCGGCAGTCAGGAGCAGCGCACCCATGCTCGCTGCAAGTCCCATGCACACTGTTGAAACTTCGCTATTCACATAATGCATGGCATCGTAAATCGCCATTCCGGAAGTTACAGAACCGCCTGGTGAGTTGATCAATATCTGAATATCCCTGTCACCAATAGAATCGAGATAAATTAATTTTTTTACCACATCTTCAGCCAGCTTATCATCAACCTGACCCCACAGGAATACTTTGCGTTTCTCCAAAAATAATCGATTGATTTCTCGGTCGCTAAACATGGATTCTATCGCTTCTCTCATCAAATCGTTGATCCTCCTAATTAATTTGTTTCTGGAACTATAAATCGCCTCATATTTGATAGCCCCCAATATAAAGAACAAAATATTCCGAAGCAAGGATTTTTTTTTGCTTATCAAAAGTAGATTGAATTGGAAAATTAAAATTGTTAATTGAAATAAATAAACTTAAGCCGATCTATTACACTTCATACTTGATTATTTGATATTTATTGGCTATATTTTTTTGTTCTATTTGTTATTTCCGCTTTTCGGAGCGTTTGTCAGTATTAGAGCCTATCCGAAAACCTATTTAAAAAAATGAATGGGTTAGGCAAAAACTGTCATTCCCGCATGTTTTAAGCGGCGCGCCGCCCACGGGAATCCACCAATCCTCTTTATAAATGGATTCACGTGGTCGGCATCCCGATCAACGGATATCGGGGATGACAAGGAGGGTTTTCGGATAGGCTCTTAAGGGTCGGTCGCAAATTACAATTTTGAATACGACCCACACGCCATTTCATATCAATTCTCAGGAGAGATAATTTGATGACCATACGAAAAGCTCTGATTCCTGCGGCAGGACTGGGAACGCGTTTATTCCCGGCATCGAAATCCGTTAAAAAGGAAATGTTCCCCATCATCGGACAGGATGGAATTGCTCGTCCGCTGATTCATTATAATGTCCTGGAAGCGTTGAGCATCGGTTGCGAAGAAATCGGGATCGTGATCCAGCCGCGGGATGAATCCATTTTCCGTAGTTTTTTCGATGAATTGCCGGAAGACCTTCACGAACGCTACGCCAAAGACGAACGCAATGCATCAATTGAAACTGAACTGACGGCTTTATCGCGCAAAATCGTTTATATTCATCAGCCGGAACAGCAAGGCTTCGGACACGCGGTTTATTGTGCGCGTGACTGGATTGGGGATGGGTCGTTCCTGCTGATGCTTGGCGACCACCTGTTCAAGTCGGCAAATTCAAAAACCTGCGCTCGGCAATTGGCTGAAGTATTTCAAAAATTTCAAGGCTCGGTCTCAGGAGTCCAGCAAACCCCGGTCCACATGCTGAAATATTTTGGCACGCTGACCGGTGAGCCAATTGATGTGACAAAACATATATATAAAGTAACGCATATATGTGAAAAGCCCTCGGCAGAGTACGCCAGGGCGCATCTGAACGTGCCCGGACTTCCCGCTGATCAATACCTGTGTTTCTTCGGGATGCACATTTTTACCAGCAAAATTTTCGACATGCTCGAATATCAGATTTCCCGCAAAATGCGGGAGCGTGGGGAATATCAATTGACAAGCGCTCAGGAACGCTTGCGCTCTTTGGACGGGCAGTATTATGCAGTCGAAATTCAGGGTGAGCGGTTTGATATTGGCATTCCGTCGGAATTCAAACGCACGATTGCACGATTCGGTGAACCAATCTGAAACCATGCCGCCGATAATTGAGTCATGCCCAAAAAAGCGATACAAATAAAAAGCCCTGCACATAAAATTGCAGGGCTTTTCAGTTTGCTTTTAAGCGGCGCTCATTGAGCGATTCTGTATATCGCTTTCAGATTGACCCTGATCAATAAATTTTGCCCGAATGGCAATGTCGCATTCGCGGGTAAAAAATATGCCTTCTACCAGCTTATCCATTATTTTAGCAATACAATTTTCCGCGTGGCGGTAAATTCGCCCGCTTGCATATTGAAAAGGTAGACTCCTGTGGGCACCAGGTTACCGGCGCTGTCTCTGCCATCCCAGCACATTCGGTACTGCCCCGCTGGTTGGCGATCATTCAGCAGCGCACGAATTTCAGCACCTGTCAGGTTATAAATGGAAAGCTTGACATGGCTGTCCTTTGGCAGATCGTAGCTCAACTCGGTCGTAGAATTGAACGGATTGGGGTAGTTCTGGTAGAGCGCATAGCTTTTTGGAATCGGTTTGGCAATATCCCCGGCTCCGGCATCATCAATGATCAGGGTTATATAATAATCTTCCACTTCACCATCGATAGCAATGCCAACAACCATTAGACCGGGTTCAGTGCTGAACCGAAAGCGACTGAAGATTGGAGCAGGTCCTGCATCGTCGGGCAAAGGAACCTTAAACATTGAATCGCCAGCCGGCAATTGTTGGTCAATAAAAACCTGTTCGTCAGGATCTGCCCAACTTCCGTTGTTATTGAAATCCATCCATGCGTTGAGGAATCCGCGACATGATGCGCGTATTTCTACATTTATCGCGTTCTCGTAGCCAGCCGGAACGCTGAAAATCACACCGTCATCATCGTTCGAACCATCGTTATCATCACCGGTGCAGGTATGATCGGGTTGACCATCATGTTCCGTATCAATGCGTTCGCCCAGGTAGACATTGGGATTGAAAATGTGCAGCGCACCATTTTGCCCGAACAGGGTAGGATAGCGTTCCATTGGCGCATCTCCGAAATCGAATTCCATGAAATATTCATCGGTTCCCAGCACAAATGCCATGTCCCAGCCCTCTGCAACAGGTTCAGTCTTGCCAGCGATATCACCAATCACCGGTTTTTCCGGTTCGTACACATACACCGCATCGTCGTGGAAGAAATGTTCGCGCGTCTTCCATCCCCATAAAAATGAGTCCGGCTCCTCATCATACAGCGCAGCGATACTCAGCCAATAAATGCAGGAGTCGCTTTCCTGGTAAAACCAGTCGGTTTTGGGAATGGCAAAATCATATTGAAAACAGGTATCGGGCTTGCTCATATATTCCGGGTGAAAATCACGACCAACAACATGTTCATTGGACATTTCCCTGGGGACAATCCATTCCCACTTCATCTGACCGGGATGGCTCCATTCCGTATCAACGCCTTTCGGCACATCCGTCCAGACTCCGATGTGAAAAGCGAATGGCGCATTGGTTGGTGCAAACGCGCTGTCCCATTCAGTATAGGAACCCCACCAATGAATCTCAGTCACCGGTCGCGGGGATTTGCAGAACCAATCATCGGCTACGAAGGTGCCTCCGTAAACCGATCGCACATCCCATCCCCAAAAACACGGCGTGTAGGGCATATCCGGATTTTCCGTAAGCAGCGGAATTTGCATCCATTTAAGAGGTGGTGCTTCACCTTCCTTAATGATTTCGACCAGATAATCTTCCACTTCACCGGCGAGTCCATAGCCGGTAGACAGAATTCCCTGCACGCGACTGAATCGGAAGCGGGCAAATGTCGCTCCGGGAACGGCAGTGGCTGGCACGTTGAATGTAAGCACCTTGTTCCCGGCGTTCAGGGCGACATCGATAAATACATGCTCATTGGCATCCATCCAGTTTTTATTGGCATTGAAATCGAACCAGGCATTGAGAATCCCATTTGCCGATGCCGACACCTCAACGGTAGCTGCCTGACCCGTAATCAGCATCGTTGAGAAGGTGACGCCATCTTCATCATCCATGCCATCGCCGTCATCGCCCATTGCATCGAGAGTGGGTTGACCGTCTGCATCAGCATCGATCAATGCACCGAGATGGAAACCATCCACGACATCGTGATACGCGCCGCTATTTGCGTGTAGTGTGGGGTAACCGGGCGCATCGGCATCATCGGGCGCATCGCCGAAATCGTAGAGCCGCCCACCTGTCGTGTCTTCGGAGAAGAAGACGTAATCTTCAGTTTCGCCATACATGTAGCCATTCGCCGGACCGCGTCCGTCCGCCGGCATCGGGGCATCCTGTTCGGCGATTGAAATCCGCATCCAAATGGGTTTATCGCTCACATTTTCCGGATTAAAAGCCCTGAATAAAGGCGTGGCAAATACATAAGTTCCCGAAGAAAATCCGCCTGGTATGAGTTGATTCTGAACAGCCCATTCCGGCGCAACTTTATTGGCTTCGCACTGGAATTCATCCTTCCAATCGCCATCGCGGTTCCAATCAAGCCACACATTTACAAACCGGTCATTTCGGGCGCTGCCCGGCGGAATTGTAATGCTGTAAGTGAAGTAAGTTTCCTGACAATGCGGCAACGCTATCGGAAATCGGACGCCATCATCGTGGTGATCGAAATCCGCTGCATTATTCGGCGGATCGATGTTGGTCAGACCATCCATGTCGGGCATCAAATCAGCATCATTTTCCAGTGAAACATCCGGACCGAGCCAAGCATCGGCTTTCGGGGATGTATGCCGCGGTCCCGGCGGTAGACCAGTTGCCGGATCGAACACCGTCGGGAACTTGCCTTGCACGCCAGGATAAGCATCCATCGGCAAACCGGAATGGTTGGTTCCGTCCGGTGCATCGCCGAGATCGAATAATTCTTCTTCACCTTCTTTCTTGTTTTTAAATACGACGGTTATATTTTCGCCTGCGTCGAGATCAATGTCGACTTTGGCATTGGCGACATCAATTGCAGAGCCGTGGTCGCTGTCGCCGGTTACAGCAATATCCACCAGGTTCCAGCCGGCGGGCACACTTTCTCCTACGTGGTATGTGCCAACTGGTCCGTTGGTGAGGATTGCGGTGTTACTGAGCGGATCACGAAGCGGAGCAGCGCCTCCGTTAGCCCCATAAACAACCGAAATCCAGAATGGTGTATTATCTTTGGGCGAGGCATCCTTGATGATGGTGATATTTCCGCCATCGCCTTGCACGATAGCCACCGCATAATCTTCCACCTCGCCGTCGGGCGCCAATCCATCGAAGCTGATTGATCGTACCGAACTCAAGCGGAAACGGGCATAGGATTGTCCCGCTTGCGCGCTCCCCGGAATAGTGATTGTAAATGGATTTGTTCCGGAATTGACAGGCTGGGCAGCAATGATATGCTCGTTTGCATCTGCCCAGCTTCCGTTGCAATTGAAATCGAGCCAGGCATTCAATACTCCGGCGGCTGATGCCAACACTGATATTGATACGGTTTGTCCCGCTGAAACAATTGGCGGCAATAGCACGCCATCTTCATCTCCTGCCGGGAATGGCACGCCGGGATACATCAAACCCTGATCGTCGCCGGTTGCCATTGGAGAAGGCTGTCCGTTAGGTTCGGCGTCAACATGATTTCCAAGGAATAGATTGGGTGAAATCAAGTGCCGTGCGCCATTACTCGCCAGAACCGTTGGATACGAGGGATCAGGCGCATCGCCGAAGTCGTACTGATCATCACCCGTGCCCTTTTTGTTTTTGAATGTGATGACAATATTTTCGCCGGAATCATAATCAATTTCCACACTGCCATTCGCCAAATCGATACTCGAACCGCTGTCGGCATCACCCGTGATATCGATTGCGGTCAATGTCCAGCCGGCTGCAACCGTTTCGACAATTTTCTTCAAATTATACGGATTCAGGACTATTAATTTCTCATTGGAAGGATCCTGTAAATTGCCGCATAGGATATTGAAAAATCCTCCTGTTAAATGCTGGCAAAATAGAAATGGCGTGTCGTCTTCCGGTGTGGCTTCTTTGACAATGGTGACCGATCCGTCATCACCTTCCACGATTTGCACTGCATAATCTTCCACTTCGCCATCCGGTGCGTATCCGTCGAAGCTCAGTTGCCGCACGGAACTAAGGCGAAAGCGCGCGAACGTTAGTCCCATATTTGCCCATGCCGGGACATTGAGGGTGAAAGAATTTCCACCGGGATGTACCGGCATCGCGGCGATGAAATGCTCGCCAGCATCGGTCCAGTTCCCATTGATGTTAAAGTCGATCCAGGCATTGATCACGCCTGAATCCGACGCAACCACTGTAATGGGCACCGACTGACCCGGGGCGATGAAGGGCGACATGGTCACACCGTCTTCATCATTGACACCGTTCGTGTTATCGCCATCGGCGAGTGGTGTCGGCTGACCGTCCTGCTCGGAATCGATTCCGCCGCCCAAATAAAAGCCCGGCTTAACAGCGTGGCGTGCGCCGTTGTGCGCAAGCAGTGTCGGAAACGTCGGATCCGGCACATCGCCAAAATCCAATTCTTCAGTTCCTTCTTTCCGATTTGTATAGATGACGATGACGTGCTCATCGCTATCAATACCAACCTCCGCTGTCAGATTCGGAATATCAACGCTGCTGCCGCCATTCGGATCACTCACCTTCAGGTCTTCCAGCATCCATCCGCCGGGCATCAGCTCTTTGAAGATATACGTGCCGGGATTTAATCCTGTAAATGTTTTTACGGTATCTGACGGACATTTGAGGCTAAACTGACCCAGATCGCTGCTAAAATTAAATGGCGTGTTATCCGAAGGTATTGCCATTTTTATGATTGTGATGGACCCGCCACCGGCTTCTTCTTTTATCTCCAGTTGATAATCTTCAACCTCGCCATCCGGCTGCAATCCGTCATATTCCTGTCCGGCAGAGGTACTGAACCTGAAACGCGCGATGATGAAGCCCGGCTTGGCGTTTTGGGGCACAGCAAATCCCCAGGTGTTGGCGCCGGCGTAAACGAGTGTATCGTGATCGAAAATGGATTCACCCGGATCATTCCAGTTGCCGTTGCCGTTAAAATCCACCCAAACGCCTAAATTGCCTTTCACCGACACGGTTGCCACAAAACTGGTGTAGGAACCGGGGACGAGATCATTTTGAAAGACAATTCCGTCCTCATCATCATTGCCGTCATCATCATCTCCGCGGGCGCTTGCAGTCTGTTGACCATCCGGATCACTATCAATGCTGTTTCCGAGGCGAACGCCATCAACGATAACATGCCTGGCGCCATTATTCACCAGCAAAGTCGGAAAGGTAGGATCCGGGGCATCGCCATAATCCAGTTGCTCTGCTTCTTCCTGAATCAATCCGGCATCAATGCTGCTATCGAATTGATTCAGCGCCACATAAATGCCGTGCGATTCCCCAGTCGACGGATTGGCATCACTGTCTTTGGTATCATCGGTTCCGATGTCACGATTTGTAAAAGTGTAGCCTCCGGGCAAATGAAAATCAACATAATAAAAATCGGGCAGCAAGCTGGTGAATTTATAATACCCGCTTGCATCGGTCGTGGTAATGGCAATAACGTGTTTGGAGCTATCGAGCAGGTCAACCTGGACACCGGCAATTCCCGGCTCTCCGGAACTCTGGATGCCGTCGTGGTTCACATCATTCCAAATCCAATCACCGATTGAGGAAGAGGCTGTTTTTTTATCCCAGAACTTGTTGCCGCTTAGCGTCTGGTTTTCCAGCGGTTTCTCTGCGATACTATATTGAATTTGATTGGCATTGATTTTCTTGCCATCCACACTGGTTGCGTCAATCGAATAGTAGATTGACGAATCTGTTTCGACGATGTTATAGTACTCGTAACCTGCACGAATTTCAAGACCATACCAGCCACTTGAATTGGTTTTTGTTCTCGTGATTTCGCTGCCCAGATAATTGGCATCTTGTGAACCGTATAATGTGACCGTAATATTCGGGATCGGCGTGCTTTCATCCCCCACGTTTCCTTCATACACACGACCTTCAAATCGGAGCGAGAAAGCGGCTTGCGAGAACAAACAAAAGAGGACTACCCCCATGATGATGATTCTTGTTCGTTGTTCCATGATTCCTCCTACTCACCTGTTGAATGCAGCTAAGGTTATGTTGTTTTTTGAGCGACTAATCAAGCATCTATTCGATAAAAATTATTGATGATCAAACACCTTTAAGAGAGCGATATGGATTTATGTGCGGCATATTCTGAAAGACGGTATCCCCAGGCTCTGGAATTGCTGGCTTCGGATTCACGTAAAATATAATGCAGGTACCGGAAATAAAAGCGGAATCAGTTTCTCATTGGCACTGTAATGAATGTAATTAAATATAATATTTCTAAAAATCAAGAGAAAAATTACAAAAAGCGTAATGGATCAGTTATTGGTAGAACAGCTTAACCTTTCAAAGGTTAC
>JAFGMA010000414.1 GCA_016927835.1 Candidatus Zhuqueibacterota bacterium
ATTTTCTAACATTTTGGAAACGATTCACTTCATTTTAATTGCCTAACTATCAAAACATTAATGCGTTAAGTTTTCGGTCAGACACTAATTAAATGTTGGGAATGGATATGAAAAAATCCTTCAGCTTAATCATGCTCATATTCTGGTTCGAACAGGCATCGCCGCAAGCGCATGATTTTTTTATAAATGATCAAACCCGACAATACTACTTGCATGTGCCCGACTCGCTGCCAGCAAATGCGCCATTAGTTTTTGTTTTACATGGCTATTCGGGTTCGGCTCAGTCTATCCGAAATTATTCAGGCATGGATCAAATCGCAGATGATAGCGCCTTTGCCGTATGTTACCCGCAAGGATTAAAAGATCAGTGGAATTACAGATTTTGGAATGTCGGGTACGATTTCCACGATAGCCAGACAGTCGATGATGTGGCATTCTTGACCGCACTCGCTCAATATTTGCAAAATGAATACAACCTGAGCAGCCAGAACACTTTTTGCACAGGAATGTCCAATGGCGGTGATATGTGTTACCTGTTGGCATGTCAGGCGCCCGATGTGTTCAGCGCCGTCGCTCCCGTAGCTGGCTGCATGATGGAGTGGATTTATAATTCGTGCACTCCTGCCAGTCCCATCCCTGTGTTTGAAATTCATGGCACCGATGATGATATTACGTTTTGGAATGGCGATCCGAATAACGAGCAGGATTATGGCGCTTATTTATCCGTTCCCGCAACGTTTAATTTCTGGGCTCAGTTGAATAGCTGCGCTCAATATAATCTGGAAATATTGCCTAACATCAATGCGGCAGATGGCAGTTACGTAGTAAGTGAAAAATATATCCAGGGAATTTTTAACAACGAAGTCTGGCTCTATAAAGTTATAGATGGGGGGCATGATTGGCCCGGAAGCTGGGGAAATATGGATATTGATGCCAGTGCGGAAATATGGAATTTTTTCAACCAGGTGATACAGAAAACAACGAATGTCTCGAAGCGAAATGAAAACCAAATCCCGAATGATGTTGTTTTGTTTCAAAATTATCCCAATCCGTTCAATCTAGTTACAACCATAAATTATACAACATCACAAGATGGATTTGTGGAATTATGTGTCTGCAATGCTGCAGGTCAACTGGTAGCAACGCTGGTAAATCAGCGCCAGATGCCTGGTTTTCATTCCGTGGCTTTTGACGCTTCTCGCCTGGCTTCGGGTGTCTATTTTTTACAAAATTTCCACAGGGGGGTTTTCGCAGATAAAGAAGATAATTTTGATCAAGTAGTTGACTTTAACCTTAGAGTCAAATATAGCTTTATAAAATGAGGTAGCGCCGAATGAAAGAAAAAAGAATTCAAATTCTTACGATGCTGCTAATTATTGGCTGGCTGCAAATTCCTGTCTCGCTATACGCAAATAAACCGTACAGGGTCGGTACCACAACCGCCAACTTTCTGGAAATAGGCTATGGTGCGGCTGGGATTGCCATGGGCGATGCTTATGTCAGTCAGGTACAGGATATTTCCGCGGTGTATTGGAATCCTGCTGGTCTGGCGTTTATGAAAAACAATCAAACAATGTTTATGGCGCAGCCCTGGCTGGTTGATGTGAATACGTCTTATGTGGCGGTTGGCGTTCCGGTGAGCAATCTCGGGACATTCGCTTTGAACGTCATTCATATCGGGTACGGCGAAATGGAAGTTACAACTTTGAGCCAGCAAGAAGGTACCGGTGAGATGTTCGACGCGAATGAATTTGCCGCCGCATTAAGTTATGGACGCGCCATCACTGATTGGTTTGCTTTTGGAGCTAGTGTCAAATATGTATCTTCCCAAATATGGCACGAAACCGGTTCCGCCATCGCCTTTGACCTGGGAGTGATCATCAAAACCGAATTCCTTTCTCCCTCCGGGCGACAAACCGATGGCATGAGAATCGGGATGAGCATCTCCAACTACGGCACAAAATTGCGTTATGATGGTATCGATCTTTTGAATCCCATTGATATTGAACCTGGCGAAAATGGCAACTTTCGCGATGTTCCGGGACAGTTTCGGTTGAGTTCATGGGAATTGCCCCTAATTTTTCGGATTGGTGTTTCCATGCAACCGATACGAATGGGCAATCAGAGCATCACATTTGCTGCCAATGCCTTGCACCCGAATAACAATAGCGAATCTGTGAATTTGGGGCTGGAATACGCAGTGAATATTCCAGCGTTTGGCAAGCTCTTTTTCAGAGGTGGTTATAAAGCGCTTTTCATGGAATCATCGGAGTATGGCTTAACTCTCGGCGCCGGCTTCGCCATGAACCTGCCAAAAAATACCGGGATTCGTTGTGATTACGCGTATCGAAACCTGGGAGTGCTGGGATCGGCAAACTGCTTTGGCATCGGTTTTGAATTTTAGTGAATGGATCAGCAAAATGAAACCAATAGATTATCTGCGATGAAAAACTATATCCGCATACCATTTCTTGTGTCATGGACTTTTCTGGCTTTTCTTTTATTGAATTGCACTCAAAAAAATGAATCATTGGAAAGCGATCAAGTTGTGGCGCGCGTGGGCGATAAAGCGATCACCCGCCAGGAATTTATCCGCCGAAGCGAATACGCAATCCGTCCCCCGTATTGCCGAGAAAATAATTATATTCATAAAAAAATTGTCCTCAATTCCCTCATCGGCGAAAAATTATTAGCCATGGAAGCTGGCGAAGACAATAAGCTTGCCCGAAATCCGGATTTTCAGGCGTACCTTGAAGGTCGAAAAGAACAAGCCATGCGCCAGGTGCATTATCATCAGCAGGCTTATAATAAAGTAGAACTCAGTCCCGATGAAATAAAAAAAGAGTTCGATGCAGCGGGTCGCACATACCGCGTCTCCTACTTCACTGTGCCCAACAACGACCTTTCTTTGAAAATCGCCGAAAAATTCAAATCAGAAAATATCAGCTTTGAAGATATGTATCAATCTCTTGCAGGTGATACAGCAGTTCCGCAGCGGAAAATAGCGTGGATCAGCCCGGAGATAAAGCAAATCAAAGAGCCGCTGTTTAAACAGGTGCCCCGAAAAGGACAAATTCTCGGTCCTATCCAAATTGATGATGGAAACTGTCTGTTCATGAAAGTGAATGGCTGGATCGATGCGAGGCTAATCACCGAAAACGATATTCGGAATCGTCGGCAGCAGGTTGTTGATCAATTAAAAAATGAGAAAGCCTGGGCAGATTATAAATCGTATGTCGGTAAGCTCATGCAGAAAAAACAGATGCAATTTTCTGAAGACACATTCAGGAAGCTGGTCACTATTGTCGCACCGATTTATCTGAATGCTGAACAGACGAAAAAACAAATGTTTAACAATTCATTCTGGCAGAATAAAGAGGCGGAAAGTGATGGCACGAATTTGCCGCAAAGCCTGGACGCTCTCGACCAGTTACCTTTCTTCACCGTTGATGGCACGGTCTGGACAGTCAAGCAATTTCGCGCCTACCTCAAACGTCACCCGCTTGTTTTTCGTAAAGAAGGCGCAAAAAGTAAGCCTTTTGCAGAGCAGTTTAAATTGGCAGTGGCTGACCTGGTGCGCGATTATTACATCACGCAGGATGCTTACAAAAAGGATTACGATGAGAACCCGGCTGTGCGCCAACAGGTTGATATGTGGCGCGATCATTTATTGGCGCTGTATCAGAAATATAAATATTTAGACTCGAAACACGTTAGCGAAAAAGACCAGATGAAAATTATAAATGACCATCTTGCTGCATACATTGATAGTTTGCAAGTCAGATATGGTGCGCATATCCAAATTAATCTGGCAGCATTTGATAAAATACAACTGACCCGGATCGACATGGTGGCATTGCAGCCCGATCAACCGTTTCAAATTGTTGTGCCTTCCTTCCCGCTAATCACAACCGATCATCGCCTTGATTATGGCAAAGTGATGCAATAACTCGTTACAGATGATTCTGAAAATGAAAATGGATTTCAATCAGATCAGCATCGAAAATTCTCTCGCTGGGAGTGTGAAGGTGTGGCTTTGCAGTGCTACTGAATTTATATTTTCTTAAGGCAGAGCCTCGAAATACGCATTCCCGGTGGGACGCTGTGAACAAGAAAGATATGCATTTCCAGGTGGAAGCCGGGAACGAGAAATAGAGAGATTAAACAGCCGAAGTTAAAGGAGGGAATTCGTATGGTTTATAAAATTTTGTACCTGGCGCTGTCGGTATCTCTTATTTTTATTATGACTGCATTTTGCCAACAAAAGGAAACAATGAAAGTGACTGGCAGTGCGCCATCGGGACCAAGTCACAACCTGCACGAAAACAGCTTTATCCGTGACTGGATCGTCGCCGGACCTTTTCCGAATGAACCAACCGACGCGCCCTTGCCGGACGGCAGTTCACAACTCGGATTTTACATCGATTACTTAAAAAGCATCGGCGGTGAAAGCCAGGGAATATTAACTGAAAACGTATCGATTGCTTATCAGGATCAGCGGAAATCCCGCAAATTAATCCCACAGCATGTACAAGCTGATGAGCGCGGCGTAATCGATTTCGAGAAAATATTTGGCAAAGTCGATCACAAGGTTGCCTACGCATTTTGTTACCTCTATTCGGAGGTTGATCAGGAAGCAAATTTTCTTTTTGGCTCGGACGATGGCGCAAAAGTCTGGATTAACGGCAAACTGGTGCATTACCTCGACGAAGGCAGATCCCTGAGTTTCAGGCCGGATCATTTTCGCTCGAATCTCATTAAAGGTCATAACAGGGTGCTTATCAAAATTTCGGAATGGGTTCGGGAGTGGGCGTTTGTTATCGAGGCATTCGATTCATCGGGCTACGCTGTAATTGAAGCCGAAGTGAGAGCAAAGTATGATTTCGATCAATTTCTGAATTGCCGGCTTGTGCCCAAAAAAGAGAATCGCTGGAACACCTATTTCATGCCCGGTGAATTCCCGGAGTTGCAATGGGAGAGACCATATCTCATCGAAAAAGTATTGGGAAAATTTCCGCTAACCATCCGCTGGTTTGATGACGAACTGAATGAGGTACAGAAACCTGAAAAACCCGGCAGATATGCATATTACGCCACAGGAACCGCGCCATCCGGTATCTTTATTCGCAGAGCCGGAACAATGTATTGCATGCCCCCGGATTGGGTTGCCTGGGGCGAAAGACTAAAAGCCTGGCTGCAATTTTTGCCGATGGATAATGTGGATAAAAGCGCATGGGCACAACACACAGAAGCGATCGCGGATTATGCGGGCAGAATCGTGCTGCTTTCGATCCTGGATCAGGAGGAAGGGGCGATTCTGATGTCCTTTCTGGATGAGATGCAAGCGTCCGAAAAGCCTGTAACACGCACCGATACACCCCTTATCAAAGATCACGATTTTCACCTAGCGTTGAAGCGTAAAATTCTGGGCGTCGAAAATAAATGGCAAACGCTCCAATTGCCTCGGGATATTGAGACCAATCCGGCGCCTGTATTGCGCGACGGCTCCGAACAGGAAGCCGGCGTGAAGCCGGGCACCGCCGACAACATCCGAACCGTATGCCAGCAATGGTACGAAGAAAGCGGCGAACCTTTTAACGTTCTCGTTGCCAGGCATGGCGTCATTATTTTTCACGAGGCGTTCGGTGAAAGACCCGATGGCAGAGTGACCGTTAATACTGCCTCCGAAGCCGCTTCCATCACAAAGTTAATAACAGGCATAATGTTCGCCCAGTTCGTGGATCAGGGATTAATCGATATTGATGATCCGGTGGGGAAATTCCTGCCAAACTTCCCGACCGAAGGCGTAAAGGCGATGACGCTACGGCACTGTTTCACCCACACATCAGGTTTGTGGGGACATGAAGAGTGGGGCGGCGTGCATAATCCCTGGCTGGATAATGTGGTTGCGAACATGCTTCCCGATCTTGCCGTGGGCAAAAAACATGAATATAACGGGATGGGTTACGATCTTGCCGGCAAGGTGATGGAGATCGTCAGCGGTAAAAGCATCTTTCGGTTAATGCGCGAAAATTTCTTCGATCCATTGGGATTGAAGCGCACCCTTTTGGAAGAAGATTTGGCTTTCAGTTGTCACAGTACGGCTGGCGAGTTTGCAGTGATCGGACAACTGCTGCTCAATAAAGGCTCGTACAGCAACCTGAAATTCTTTTCTCCCGAAACATTTAACAAGTTGCTGCCCCGGCAATTGAATCAATTTTATCCCGACATCAATGTGGACTGGGGAATCGGTATTACCTGGATGCGCCACAACCACCCGGATGCCGGGAAAAATGGGCTGCTACAAGATCACACGGTTCTCGGTAAAAATATGATCGGGCATGGTTCAGCCACTTCGGCGATTTTAAGGGTAGATTTGGATAATGATTTAGTAATTACGCAGACTCGGCGCCGCGGCGGAAAGGCTTACAACAAATACCTGGAAAAATTTTTGATGGCGATTGAGAGCGGTTTGCAATAGGCTTCCTGCGTTACAGCATCGCATTATCAAAATTGTGGGATTGAGATGGATCGAAACAACGGATTGTAAGATGGTTCCAGTCTGTCTGATTGACCAGAGTCGGTCGGTTTTTATCATTCTCGCATGTTTTTAGCGGCGAAGCATTCGGGCATGATATCACCGGTTTAGCGTTTTTTAATTTTGAAATGATTTTCAAAATTCACTACTTTTCGGACAGATACGAATTAACGCGCACAAACAACTCCTTTAGCTACCATTCTTAAAGCTTGCTCGAAATTTTGATCATCAGCTTGTACGAAATATCCGAATGCGCTACTTGATTCACCGTGCCAGTCAGAAAAATATTTTTTGCCGGACAATAATACGCAAACGCACCGGACAAGCCGGAATGCCCAATCAACTCCGGAAAGGATTTGAACGGAGAGAAAAACCACGGCAGCTTGAATTTCATGATTCCGACGCCGTATTGCAGGGGAAAAAAGATTTTATTCCAGTGCTGCATTTCCGCCAGGTACGCTGCCGGAAAAAGCTTACCGCGGAAAAACGCCTTCAGAAAAATCATCGATTCTCCTGCCGTGGAAACGATTCCCCCATCCGGACCGAACGAAGTCATTGCCAGCGGAATTGCAAGCGGGGCAGTTCGGTAATACAAAGAAACCGGTCGGGTGTCGCTGCTGTCCTGAAATAAATATGTCTGTTCCAAATTCAGGGGGACGAAAATGTGCTCGGCTAGCGCCCGGGCATAAGTTTTCCCGGTCACGATTTCGATGATGCGTCCGAGCAACTGGAAATTCGTGTCGGAATAGAAGGCTTTGCCTTGCTTGCCCGGAGGGAAACGGGATTTCATTTTTTTGGAGATTTCAACGGCTTCCTCACAGCCCCATTTGCGATCCTTACCGAGAAGCAGTTCATCTTTCAGGCTATTTCCGTCGGCATCCTCACCTTCAAAATAATCCGGCAAACCAGAATTTTGCGCCAGCAGGTGCTTAATCGTCAGCGAATCGGAATAATCCACACCTTTGTAAATGTGCAGATTTTTCAGCAAACCCGGTTCAAGATAAGCCGAAATTTTATCTTCCAGCCGCAAGCGTCCGTCTTCGCGTAATTTCATAATAATCGCAGTGGTGTACAATTTTGTGGCGCTGGCGATAAAATATTGGCTTTCATTGGTCAAATTGCCAGAGGAGCCAGTCCATGATTCGCTGCCAGAATGCACCGAAACGACCACGCCGATTACTTTTTTGTTGTTAACTGTTTTGTCGATGAGCTGTTGCAGTTTCATTTCGTCGATCTCCGTTTGCGCGGTTAACTCGCTGATCAAAATGGTCGCGAAAAATATGAAACGAATTGTTAATTTCACGAGTGGTTCTCCTTGATGGTTCGATTATTCCTTATCTAATGATGCGCAAAACCTGGTCACCCTTTTTCTGTCTTTGCACTCGGCATGCAAGATATTTCAAATCCCCTGCGAGCGAAAAATTTTTCATTGCGCAACCATCCTTCGAAAAAACCAAAGCCTCATTAAAGTGTCAGTTGCACAATCTTAAAATGTACCTTTCCGGCGATGCATTCAATCCCCGGGCAATCGCCTTCCCGCCCGCATTTTTCGAGCCAGTTTTGAATTTCATGTTTTCCTTCCTGATTCGCCTTCAACAAGACAACAGCGTGTTATCTCAAATACAAAATCTTTCGCGCAATCTTCTGGTTGCCGCTGGTCAAAATGCAAAAATAGACGCCGCTGGTCAGGTCCGGAAGTTCGAGTCGGCAGGTATAAATCCCCGCAGGTTGTGTTCGATCAATCAGTGACAGCACTTCCTGACCGAGTAAGTTGAAGAGCTTAAGCGTCACCTTACCGGATTGGGGAATGGAATAGCTGATTATCGTATTATAGTTGAAAGGATTGGGGTAGTTTGCCAGATTCAGTTTAAAAGATTGCGGTTCCGGTTGCGCCACTGACGAAGGCTTTTCGTACAAATCAATTATTTCGGCTTCGGGAAGGGTGTAGTTGTAAAGGCGAATTTCGTCAAGAATGCCTTTGAAGAAATTGACCCGGTTGGAATCGGTTCCGACAAAGATGAAATCGCCGCTGGTGATGTCGGTGGTGCTGTCTGGCGCGGTTGATTTTGGCACCCCATTCAGATACCAGCGCAATTCCCTGGTGGGTTCATGCCGCACCGCCGTCAAATAATTCCATTCCGAGAGGGATATTTCATTCGCAGGCAGGGTCACCGAAGCGCGGGTTTGGGAATCGGCGACCGTAAAAGTCAAGCCGTTCGTTTCGTCGAGAGTGATTGAAAAGCCTTTGCCGGGCTCAGTCTGGTCGGATAAACCTTTCACCAGCACGGGTGCCGCCAAAATCTCATCGGTTTTCAACCAGAAGCTGACGCTGATGCCTCTGATGTAAAAATCAAAAAAGAATTTATCTTTCACATAAAAATAATTATCAATTCCATCGAAAAAAATAGCCGTGCCGAAGATGCCTTCCACCCAGTCGGCATTGACGATATTTCTCAGCAAACCCCAGTTTAAATGCCCGGAGGCATCATCCGCCAGATAAAGGCTGGCTTTATTCATTCCCCAAAAACCAACCAGATCGGATTCAATCCATTCCGTAGTAAACTGCCACAGAGGACCTTCGGTGGCGCCGAGGCTGTTCACTTCATCGACCCGCCAGTAATAAGTTGTCGAATCACTCAAATAGCCGGGAAAAAGCGAGGTTGCGTCGGTGGTGGTTAAAAACGGCGGATTGGGGCTGGTTCCAAAATAGACATGGTGCTGCGCAGCCCCGGTGCCGGATTTCCAATGAATCCAGGATCTCTCATCAACGTCCTGCGCCTCGTTTACGGGCAAGGGGTCTTTGGATTCCAAAGGTCTGCCGTCCGGTTTCAGCGTCCATGCCGAAATTGTCTCCGAATAATTTGACGGCGCCACGTCACTGATTGCCCGTACCCGATAAAAATAATTTGTCGCGGGAGTCAGATTGGTGTCTGAGAAATGAGTTAATTCGGTTGTCTGAATTTCAGCATATCCCTGCGTTGGTTCCGTAGAACGTTCAATGGAAAAATGGGTGAAATTTGAGGCTACGGATTTCCATCCCAGATCAATTTGCGTTCCGGAAACCGTGTGCGCCGTCAATTCAGCCGGCGGATAGATAAATTCGGGATGCACACAAAGGCTGTTCAGGTAAGCTTCCAGATTGGTGTAGCCGTCGTTGTCAGCGTCGCCATTGCCATCGGTAGAGTCCTCCGGATTGAAGCCCATCAGGATCTCGAATTCATCGGGCATCCCATCATTATCCGAATCCCAATCGGGCGGACGCGTGATCACGTCGATGGATTGATAACCGCCGACCTGCTCCTGGGAATCAATCACCTGCCCGGTTCCCTGTTTGATGTGATTAATCAGCCGCACGTCGACTTCATCGCGCTGCCAGGGAATGGCGCCGGCATCGGCAAGAGCAATTTCCAGGGTTTGATCCGCAGAATACGTGATTTCAACAGGCAACTCAAACGGCAATTCATGCGCGACCCAGGTGTCATAAAACATTCCCCAGCCATTATTGACGCCGTTAAAAATGCCGTCGCGATTGCGATCAATTTTATTTCCTGCCTGAAAAATGTGCACGTGGTTACTTTCGTGCGCGTGAAAAGCAATTGGGGTGTGCGCGTAATGCGTGGCGGATCCGGAAATGATGTAATTGCCAATATAATTTAAATCTATCTGGTGACTCATCCCGGTGCTGTACCCAAAAGCCCGATCATTGTACAGAAGATTGTTGCGAAAATCGATTTGAAGATATTCGGTTCCGTCGTAGCCCCCAATTGCCGGATTGCGATTATCATTATGAATGTAAATATTGCCCAGCAACGTGGCGTTTGCGTCAGAACCCTGAATTTTGATCAGGCTTCCCATGCTGTGACCATCGTCGGGATTTATCACCGATTTGTGCAAGCATTCGGCGATGATACACGATTGAAAGGTAAGATTATTCCAGGAAGTCTTGCTGCTGCTTAAATTTTCATCTATCGCCCAGGACGCGGAAAGGTGATCTGCAATTATATTATTTCCCTGCAAATTAACCGCGTCACCGTCAAATCCGGCGGGATTATTCGGATCGGCAAATTTGTCGCCCGGACGCACGCGAATATGCCGAATGATAATATCGTCGGCAGAAACGGAAACGCCGTACCCCTGAATGCAAATCCCCGAACCTGGCGCGGACTGCCCGGCAATTGTCATTTTGTCGCTGCGGATTTTCAGCGTGGAAAGCAATTCGATATTTCCGGCAATATCAAACATAATGGTTCGGGGACCGCTTGCGGTTTCAATTCCGTAGCGCAGGCTGCCGGGACCGTCATTTTCCAGAGTCGTCACGTGGTAGACATCACCGCCCCTGCCTCCCTGCGCAAATCTGCCAAATCCCTCCGCGCCCGGAAAAGCCAGTTGTTGTGAAAGGACGACCGTTGTTGAAAAATACAATAAAATCAGTGATAACAGAGCCGCTTTTTTCATTGATCTCCCTTTCGGCTAATCATTTCAGGTGAAATTTAGTTTTCATCGAATTGAAAATTTCCTTTCGCTGCCTCAGGTTCGGCTCCGACTCCGTCGAATTTCGTTATTAAAAATTTATGTCCGGTATAATTATCTGTCTTCATTGTCATTTTGATTATACACAATCGAACCTTGAAATTCCTCTCTTTTTTTATTCCCCCCCAATCATTCAGCCCCAAAATACCCCGAAGGGCAAAACTCCAAAGCCCGGGGTAACGGTTACCCCGGGAATATGCAAATTCAATACAAACGAACCCCGAAAGGATTCAATCCAAATAATTTATGATAATTCCGAATATCATCCATCATTCGCTATTCATTTTTTCAGGCGCCCGTTTGGGGCAAAATAGCATCAGTACAAAATTCAGATCCGCAGCGAGCCACGGAATCCCCGGACGGCATAGTAAGATGATGCGCCATTGTGATATACGAAGACATGGTCGTAGCGACGATCACAAAAGAGGGCGCCGCCGAGTTGTCTGATTTCAGCAGGTGTTTTCACCCAACTCGACGTTTTCATATCGAATTTTCCAAGTTTCTGCAATGCCCGGTATTGTTCTTCGCTTAAAATCTCAATGCCCATTGCCGCCGCCATATCAAGAGCGTTATTTTCCGGCTTATGCTCTTTTCTTGACGCCAGCGCCTCGCGGTCGTAGCAAACATTTCGGCGGCTTGCCGGACTTTCCGCGGCACAATCATAAAAAATGAATTCGCCCGTCTTTTGATCATGACCCACAACATCCGGTTCACCGCCGGTTCTTTCCATTTCGTTGATGGACCACAGTTTTTCAGGATTCGCTTCGAGCCGGGTTTGTACTTTAGCCCACTCCAGTTCCGGATGGCGGCTCATGTTTTTCTCAAAACGGGCTTTCAGCGTTCTGAGTACTTCCGCGCTTTGTGTCGGTGACAACGCCTTTTCACCGCGATTCATTTCGTTCATAGTTTTCTGCTAACTTGTCGTACAAAGTGTTTTCATTTTTCTTCTCGTTGCCGGTGTCCCGCCGGGAGCGAGGGGAAACTTGCGAAATCATATTTCATCATGCTCCGCAAATGAATAATATCCCTTTCGATTAAAAATGATATGGTCTAAAAAACTCAGTCCCAGCACTTTGGCAGCGTCTTTTAACTGGTTCGTGATTTGAATATCTTCCGGGCTCGGGGTCAAATCCCCAGCCGGGTGGTTATGCGCGACAATAACCGCGGAGGCGCGTTCGGAAATGACTTCGGCAAAGACTTCGCGGGGGTGGACGTGGCTTTTATTGACCAGCCCGATGCTGACGACCCGGACGTGCATGACTTCGTTGGCGCCGTTGATGGAGACGCAGAGAAAATGCTCCTGCTTCCGATCGGCAAAGTGCTGGATGAGCGGCAAAACATCGGCGGGAAATTTGATTTTCAAGCCTTCCGGTTTGATTCGCCGGCGTACAAACTCGAAAGCGGCGGCGATGGCGGAGGCTCTGGCAGCGCCAATTCCGGATACCTTGGTCATGTCGTGCGCGGAGAAGGCGAGTCCTTTTTCGTCGATGATTTTGACCAGTTTGTGCGCCAACGCCAGCACATCATCTTTTTGGGTGCCGCGACCCAGAATGACTGCCAACAGTTCCGGGTCGGAAAGGCATGGCGCCCCTTGTTCGAGCAGTTTTTCCCGGGGGCGTTCGGATTGGGGTAAATCTTTTATTTTCTTCATCGCTTTTTTTTATTTCTCACCGAGATCACAGAGTGCACGGAGTTACTATTTTTCATTTTTTTCTCTGTGTTCTCCGTGCGCTCTGTGAGATCATTTTCTTTGTGAATGATTTTCATTTCTTTCTCTGTGTTCTCCGTGCGCTCCGTGAGATCATTTTCTTTTCGTTTTCCATTTTTGCTTTTTCTGCCAGAACCCGCTCCAGCAGTTTTTCTGCCGGTTCGTCGTTGGGGTCTTGCGGGACCAGCTCGCCGCGGAAGGCTTTGGCCAGCACTGATTGTGCGAGTTTATCGACCCGGGCTTGGGCTTGCTGGTAATGCGCTTCGACTTTATCGGCCAGGGCGAAGAGTTTGTCCACCTGGCGCACGATTTCTTTTTGTTCTTCGAGGGGAGGGAGAGGACAGATGACCGCTTTAACATCTTGCTGATTTATGCTTGATTGATTTACCGCATGCTTTGCATTCTTGCGTAACTCTGCCAGACCATGATGACAGTTGAGGTATCTTATAAGGAATTCTGGATTAACAGCCTTTTTATCTACTTTTATTCGCATCATATTACTTTCGAAAACGCAGATTTCATTTAAGTTTCTTACCAATGCAGATTTTCCCAAAAATGGCATGCTGTTGACACGATTAATAACAATATCGCCATTATTTAATTCATATGTATCTTTCTCTGATTCGGAAACTACCAAACGTTTTAATGAATCCCAAGAATTAATTAACCCATTATAAAAATTGTCAATACGAAGGATTAACACACCACTACCATAAAAATCTTGACTTTTGTAGAGTCCATTTTGTGGGCCACTGTCTAAAATATCACCAAGTTTTTTCTCTCTCCATTCACCCACCTCCGGATGCTCTTTCCGCCACTTCTCCGTCAGTTTGCCGGTGACAGCGGCGGTGAGTACCGACTGGCGAAAGCGTTTGAGAATGACCGGCACCTTTTCCAGCCGCGCTTTTACCGCCTCAATGCGCGGCATGATGGCATCCAGTTTGGCGACAATGCGTTTTTGTTCGTTGAGGGGGGGAAGTAAGATTGGCAACTGCGATAGCTTTGTTGCATTTACATTAGGTACCGCAATACCAAGCTGTGAATCGCTAATGAATGACCAATATTGATGGCTCTTTAAAAAATATTCAATAAAAGATGCCGGAAGAACAAGCGGGCAAAATCTTATCAAATATGAAGCAAATACGGTTTGATGTAACAAGTCACCTTTTTTTATCCGGTAACTTATGCCAACCGAACCAGCTCGTGAGACCAGTATATCGTTTTCATTTATTAAAAATTTATTTAAATCGGCAGATTCGGTCTCGCAGTATGGCACTTTTTTCCAATTGATTTTTCCGTTCGAAATATCAGTGGTTCTTAGTAATCGAATTTTTCCATTGCTTGTCGCACTGCTTGTCCATCCATATTGCGGATGTGTACATACATCTGCCAGGTACGTTTCAATCCACCCATTCGGAAGTCTCTCACTCATTCCACTTCCTCCGCTTCAATCTCGTCCAGAATCAACTGCAACTCATCCACGCAGGCGCTTAGCTCGGTAATGGCATCGGCCACCAACAGTTGTGGTTCCGGCAACGCGTTCGGGTCTTCCAGATTTTCATCCTTCAGCCAGGTAATATCCAGGTTATAATCCCGCGCTTTTATCTGCCCCAGCGAAAATTTTCGGAAGCGTCCGTCTTCTCCTAAATCCCGGCGTTCCGACTGGCCGTTGGGGTCGGCGCCATAGCACATTTCAAAATCTTCAAACATCGCCGGGATCAGCGGCCGGTCTTTTTTGGTCACACCGGGAATATTCGTGCGGCAATCGTAAATCCAGATGTCTTCGGTTTTCAGCCCTTTCTGAAAAAAGAGCACATTCGCTTTCACGCCCTGGCTGTACGGCGTAAACGTGCCGTTGGGCAAGCGCAGCACGGTGTGCACATTGCAGTCTTCCATCAGGTATTTAATCACCTCACCCGCCTGGTCGGCAAACAGCACATTGTCCGGCAGCACCATTGCCGCGCGACCGCCGGGTTTCAGAATCGTCATCACGTGCTGAATAAAATTAAGCTGTTTGTTGCTGGTGCTCACGGTAAAATCATCGCGCACCGGCGCCTGGTTCGCACCTTTGGTGCCAAACGGCGGATTGGTGAGAATACAGTCGAAACGCTCACTGCGGTCGGGTTCGTAAATACTGTCGCCGAGATGAATTTTCGGTTCCAGTCCGTGGAGAAACAAATTCATCAGCGCCAGCCGCCGGGGACGGGGCACCAGTTCCTGCCCGTAGAAGGTTTCCTTTTTAATGCGCAGCACCTTCTTGCGATCCAGCGCGCCTTTGGTAATTTCCATCAGCCATTCGTAGGCGAGCATTAAAAATCCCGCGGTGCCGCAGGCGGGATCACAGATTTTATATTCTTTATTACTGCGCGGGTCCGGCTGCATCACCCGCACAATCGACTGAATCAGCACGCGTGGCGTAAAGTACTGTCCCGCGCCCTTTTTGCCTTCAGCGGCTGACTTTTCGAGCAGTCCCTCGAACGCGGCGCCTTTCACATCCACTTCCATCGCCGACCAGTCTTCTTCGTCAATCATATTGATAATTTTTTTCAGATTTACCGGATTGGTAAACCGGGGCATGGACTGGGCAAAAATGTCCCCCAGCAACCCAGACTGACGGCTAAGCGCGCGGAGAATTTGCGCAAAGGAGTCCAGCAGTTCCGCCCCGATTTTTCGGTAAACGGGTGCCAGGAGCAATCGAATTGCACCATTTCTTGATTGTCCGGGTACTCAATTTGCGATAAATCAATCCCCTTTTCATCCGACATTTTCAGGAAGAGCAAATAGGTCAATTGTTCGATATAATCGCCGTAGTCAATTCCGTCGTGGCGCAGGGTGTGGCAGAAACCCCAGAGTTTGTTGACAACATCTGACATTAAAGATCTCCATGTTTCTCACCGGGTTCACGGAGCTTACAGAGAAGTTTGCGGTTTCTCTGTGTTCTCGGTGCGCTCTGTGAGAGCCAATTTAAATTTTGATGTTTCTCACTGAGATCACAGGGATCACAGAGAGAGTTTAAGGTAATTAAATTTTGCCGTTGATGATTCGGGTGATTCCGGTTTTTAACAGTTTTTCATTGAAATTGATTAAATACCCCAGTTTCAGTCCCGACAGTTTTAAACAGGTCAAGAGCTGCTTCTTGTGCACCGCAGTAACTTTCTCGATGGATTTTAATTCGATAATGACTTTATCTTCCACGATAATATCCGCCCGAAAGCCTTCATCGAAACGGATACCTTCAAATTCCACAGGGATCGGTACCTGCTTTTTCACTGCCAATCCTTTTTCAGCCAACTTGTAATGCAGGGCGGTTTCATATACCGATTCAAAAAGTCCCGGTCCCAGCGTCCGATGTACATAAATAGCCGTTTCCAGGATGATTGATCCAATTTCATTCTCATTCAATATTCTTTCTCCGTGTCCTTTGTGCGCTCCGTGAAAGCCTTCTTCTACGCAGCAAGCGTCGCGTTAATTTCATGAATCAGGGGTTCAAATTCGTCGCCGAAAATCTGCCGGGCTTTGGACAAGCCGCCATGCCGTTCGAACACGGGCATGATTTCGAAATCTTCCGCTGAAATCGCCAGATTTTCAATGAGATGTTCTTGTATGTAAACCAGCCAGTTGCTTTGTTCCGGACTAAAATCGTGCTTTTGCATCAGCTTTTGCACAACCTGTTCCACCCGTTCCTGTGCAGTCAGAATCGGTAAATCATAATTGGCAGCATGTTTGATCATGGAAATAATATCTGCCAGCGGTTTTTTGAAGACCAGTTCGTGCCCGCGCTGTAAATCTTTTTCCGAAAAATGGCGCTGATTGAGTTTTTCCCGGAGGTTGTCCAGCACATCGGTATTCCAGTTTGCCGGCCGGGACAGCAGAATTTCAATGGCTTCAATCTGCTCCGGATTTTGGTTGACAAATTCCTCAAACAGCTTCAGATAATCTTCCGGTTTTTGATAATCGCTGCCCACGCGGAACATTACTTCATCTTCAACCGTGTCCACAATATCATACCCCTTAAAGAAAACGCGTTTCGGTCGCGGATAATTTTCCAGCAAATTTTGAAAATCCTTATTGCGCAGCAGCTTCATGGTTTCGGTAAAATGCTGGCAAATGTTTTCCCGCAGGTTATCTGCAAACGCCTTCATGTCGCCATCGGGAATATACCGGGCAAAAGCTTCGCGGGCTTCGGCGCCCATATTCTGTTCAATCCGGCGCAGGCGTTTAATCAGACGGTTGATGTTGTAATCCCGGTCGCGGTTGTCGTAAATGCGTTCGATAATTTCGGTGAGGGGGATCGTCTCTTTCTGCAGGTTAATATTAAAATCCGTCGAATCTTTAAAGTACTGGATCAGTTCGCCGTCAAAACAGTCAAAGATGGTGAATTTTTCCTTGTAGATTTCGGGGCACAAGCGGGTACCGCGGCCCAGCATCTGCACCCAAAGAATCCGGGATTTTACCATGCGCATAAACACCACCATTTCAATAGCGGGCACATCCACGCCGGTGGTGAGCATGTCCACGGTGACCACAATTTTGGGTTCGGGCCGGTTACGGAACTGGCGGATTTTCTGCAACGGACGGTCAACGGTGGGGCTGCCGGTTATTTTCAGCACAAAGTCATCGCCTTTGCCGTAAACTTCCTTACAGGTGCGCACCACTTCATCGGCGTGCGATACGTGCGGCAGATCATTAACCGCGAAAATGAGTATTTTTGGAAAGCGTTTGTATTCCGCTTCGTGCGCGTCGGTGTATTTTTTGATGGCGGTGATAATCTTTTTAATACTGTCAGGCGAGGTAATTTTCTGTTCAATCTCAGTCGCGCTGAACTCGCGTTCGTCTTCCAGTTGATCGAGCTTTTCCGCGCCGGTGTCCCTATCAATCTCCCCCACCATTTCGCCTTCTTTCAGGAAGGCGCCATTGATGTGGATGTCGGACTTAATCTTTACCGCATCGTAATCCACCAGATACCCGTCGAGAACCGCCTGTTCAGTACTGTAGGTGAATACTTTATGTTTAAACATCGCCAGCGTGTGGGTCGCCGGGGTCGCGGTCAGTCCGATTTTCACCGCGTCGAAGTAATCCAGCACATATTTCCAGCAACCGGTTTCCCGGGCGGAATAGCCCCGGTGACATTCGTCGGCAATAATGACATCGAATGTGCTAATTGGAATATCGAGTTTTTGGGCATCCACATCGTATTCAAGGTCGCTGACCGCTTCTTTGCCCAGCAAATTGATGGACATGCGCTGGATGGTAGAGACATAAATGAACGTGTGCTTTTCCTGCGGATTTGTTAAATATTTTTCCGGCAGTACTTTCGGATTAAAGTTACTTTCGCTTTCCAGATCATCACGTTTGAATTTCTGGCTATACACTTCATAATTTTTGTCGAGTTTCAAGCCTTCCGGAGTCGAGAAAGCCGAGATTGTCGAGACGGTTTGTGCCGCCAAAGCCCGCCGGTCCACCAGAAACAGAATTCGTTTGGCGTAGCCGGATTTGAGCAATCGGTAGATGGAAGAAACCATGGTAAACGTTTTGCCGGTGCCGGTAGCCATAGCCAGCAGCATGGTTTTCTTGCCGCTGCAAATCGCCTTTTCGATGGCTTCAATGGCGCCGATCTGATAGGGACGCAAACGGCTGATCTCGTTCACCGACCGCTCTGCGAACCAGCTTTCGGCTTTGGCGGTGTCGCGGTTGAATTTATCGAGCAGCGCCTGTGGGGAATGAAAATCAATAAGCGGATGCGAGTTATTTTCTTTCTTGCGGACATCGAGATGAAAAATGAGTTCACCGTTGGTGGAATACAGAAACGGGATTTTGTATTCCCGCCATTCGCCGATGGTATTGGGCACGCCCTTGGCGTAGCGTTTCGCCTGTTCCAGCACATTCCCGGCACCGACAGCGAGCTTTTTGGCTTCAATAATACCTAAAAGTTTTCCCGCCACAAACAGCGCGTAATCGGCTGGTCCGGTTTCCGTCGGGTACTCTTCCACGGCGTGACTTGTTAAAGCCGCGTAATCTACAACCTGGTCATGATGGATGATTTTCCAGTTCAATAATGATGATTTCAGCTTTTCATCAATTCGTTTTTTTCGGGTTCTGGCTTCGGATTCGGTCATTTTTTGCTTTTTCTTTTTTGCTGCGCCGGCCCTGTGGGGCTGGACGGGCAGGGATTTTGACAGGCTTAATGGTATTTTTATACTTTGCACAGGCACAAATTGAACTTTTATGTCACTGCGAGCGAAACGGAGTGCAGCGAAGCAATCCCCTGAGGTTAATCACTTAAAAGATTGCTTC
>JAFGMA010000415.1 GCA_016927835.1 Candidatus Zhuqueibacterota bacterium
AAATAAATTACCCATTAAAATTTCTTAAGTTGCTATTTATCAATATTATTTTTAAGCAAAATGTCCAGGTTATTTAATCCCACCTCCTAAAATCATTTTATCAACGGCATACAAAAATCGTCAGGAGGCTTTTAAGGTGACCAGACATTTGTTTGATCAACATGCCCGTTTCGCTGATAAGTCCACCATTGTCCGCTGCCGTCGGAACGCCAGGTTGCTCTAAAGGCACGCACCCAGGAATTCGCCCAAACGATCAATTCACTCGATCCATCGACATCCGGAGTGAATTCAATCGATCCTGAACCGCGCGACAATTCCAGCATCAAGCTCTCTCCTGATTCAACTCGCCAGAGCCAAATCAGCGAAGAGGTATATAAAGGATAATTGGTTACATGAAGCTGGTTGAATAAGCCACGCGTATCCGACGTTTGAAATGCCGAAATTTGCATCACGTTTTGATTTTTGGCAATATCATAAACCGTGATCTCCCATTGGTCCCGGTAAAAATATCCACTCAATAAATCCAGTTCAATTCTCAGGCTATCGATGACCCAGTTGCTCATCCATTCCGGATTTCCGCCAGGCTCTGATACAAACTTCATTTCGGCGCTGTCCGGCGGGGTAAGGTAAATTGCATATAACTCGAAAAGGTTCAACGAATCAATGTGGCTTACGATGCGCTGGACCATGGAATCCTGAGATTGGATCATTTTTTGAGGGATGGAAATTTTGTTAATAAACTCGAACGTCGGCGGAATAACCTGTTCAACTCCCGGCGCCTGAAGCTGATCATTTCTCTCAGAGCACCCCAGGATCCCAACCAGCAAAACGATGTACCAACTTTTGACAAGACGCCTGGTATTCATCGCGAACCTCCCTGACGCTACCATTGACCGGTTTCAACTATCTCCAGCTTATAATCGTATTTTTCCCAATAACCGCTGCCATCGGCTTCCCAGTCGATATTGTAACCATGATAGTCACCTTGCTGCCCTCCGCCCGATGTCAATTGGATTCGACCGGAAAGATCAGCGTGGTAAAAAATACTCACATATATATCATCATTTTCTAAGTTAAGTGAGATGGTGATACTCCCGTTGTCCCAAAAATCCCAATACCAATAATCACGTCGCCTACCTACCGGAGTAAGCGTTTCCAGACGAACAGAATGATACGACTCCCCTTGTTTTTTTCGAAAATGCCTGGCATTGATATAATTCATGCTATCTATGCTCTCGCCATTGTAGATCCCATCAAGAACAATGAGCCAGGCATTAATACCATCCGTTCGTTCGGCAAGGTACACAGAAATCGTCAGCGTATCCAGACGCCGGATACTCGCCCAGGCATCCATTTCCGAACGCCGGGCAAAGGTGGTAGTTGAATCCGGCATCAAAAGCAAGTTCCGAAACACATTCACCGAATCTGCTATCCGTAGATTCTTGAGAGCCATTTGCGCTACCGTATCCCGGGATTGTACAAATTTTTCAGGCAATACCAGGTCGAAAAATGGGAACTCCGGCGGTTCCGGCTTGATTTCGATAGTCGCCAATGGATTTTTTTCGGAACAATTCGACCACAATAAAAAATTGAAACCGAAAAGCAAAAAAGCTGTCAAAAATAGCCTACGCATTACTCCCCTGCATCCCTGTTTTATTCAATCTCACTCATGCTCCATAAAATGAGTACCAATCCGAAGAGAGAAGATCGACTTTTGTTTATCCTGTTTATTGAGTTCTGTATATTTAATCAAAAGCCAGTTTTCATCCTTCGACTTCGCTCACGATGAAACTTCGCCTGATTTATTGAAAACTATAGGTACTTTATTGTAAACAGAATGATCCGCCACTGCGTGCGAACCGTGATTACACCCTTTAAAACGGCTATTTTGAAAATCGCTGCCTGATTTAGCCTTCATTGTTCGAAATAGGTGGCATACAAATCAGGTGTACGACCGCAATCGAACGCTGCTTGTGCCTCACCAATACCCGGAATTAATCAGTTGCTTGATGTGGTCATATTCTTCCCAGGTACCGCTGCCATCGGCATTCCAATTGACGACAATCGTGTACGAAGCGCGCTCAGGTTCAGGTGGGAACCACATTTCAATCGATCCGGAATGATCGTCGCGATATATGATGCTTAAATAGGATTTTCTGTTCATCACCGATGTATCAATGTGCATCGTGAGATCTGGCCATAATTTCCGCCAAAACCAATAGTCGGTCCATTGATAATGTTGCCCCCCCCTATCAAGAATATAGAATTCAAATCCTTCATAGATTTCGCCTGGCTCATGGGGTCTGTGCTCAGCATTGAGATAATTCATACTATCGATCCTTTCACCCCTGTAAACACCATCGAGTAAAATGAGCCACGCATTTTGACCATCCTGGTGTCTGGCAATATGCACATAAATCGTCAAGGTATCCAATCGCCGAACGCTTGCCCAGGCATCCATCTCCGAGCGCCGCGCAAATGTTGTTGTGGAGTCTGGTGTCAAAAATAACTCCCGGTACTCGTTGATCGAATTTGCATGATTCAGGTAAAATACTGCTTTCTGTGCCATCGTATCTTTCGATTGAATGAAGCTTTCGGGCAGCACAAGATCGAAGAACGGGAACTCCGGCGGCGGCAAATAGCTCTCGATTGGTTCTACGGGATTTTCCTGCGAACAGCGGATGAGCACCAGCAATATAATAAACATTTTTAAAAATGCAATCGCTTTTATTTTCTTCATAAGGCTTTCCTACTTTGGCTACAAATCCACATTTCGGTCTGCAACAACCAGCCGGCACTAACGCCAGCTTCCGGAATCAATCAGACGTAAGGCATGATCGTAGCGAATCCATTGTCCGCTGCCGTCAGCATACCATGTGATGGCATATTCTTGATAGCTGCTGCTAGAGCTGTGGCTGGCACTCCCACTCCGCACTTTGCTGATGATAAGTTCACCGCTGCCATCAAACTCTTCGGTAATATAAAATCGACTGTCAACATGGTTATCAAAGCTAATCCAGGTGGTGGGAACATGATTCTGATTTTCGTTTTGCCAATTCCAGTATTCGATCACCTTGTTGTTTGTATCTGAAACCCTCAAGGAGTAGCCGCCACTCGCTTTTTCAATACTGCCCGCCAGAAAATCCAGGCTATCCACCTCGTTCCCCTCATAGTCACCATCGATAGCGACCAAAAAGCTGAATTGGTATTCGTTTTCGGAGATGTAGATGCAAATCGTCAACGTATCCAGTACTTCATTCGTTTGCCAGGTACGCCCGCTATTCCGGTACGCATAGCTAATAGCCCCGGAATCAAGTCCTGCAAAAAGGCTTGAATATTTCTGAATTTGATTTGCCAGTTCTGCATGCTGCACTATTTTCTGAGCCATCGAATCCGCTGAAAATACCAACTTTTCGGGCAAAGTTATTTTTGAGGGAAAACGAAATTCAGGCGGCTCGGGTGTGGCACTAGCAGGCTCAATCAGGTTATCCCGAGAGCACTGCGACAATACAACCATGCCGAAAAGCGCTAAATAAATGCCGGTAACTAGATTCATTTTTTCAAATTTCAAAGACATAACCTCGCGAATTAATTAGTGTCCGTCCGAAAACTCGGAAAATTGTCATTGCGAGGCGTTTTTTGCCGAAGCAATCCCCTAATAAAACGGCTGAGATTGCTTCGTCGCAAAAAACGCTCCTCGCA